>JALSQH010000222.1 GCA_026985515.1 bacterium | reverse complement strand
TAGATTAACCAGATTAAAGAGATTGCTACCAAGTATATTCCCATGAGCCATCTCAGGAGATAAAAAGTGAATAGATGAAATTGATACAACAAGTTCCGGTAATGAGGTAACAACTGCAAGCAAAACTGCCCCTGCAAAGGAAAAATTCAAATGATTTGTTAAAGCAATGACCTTGACACTTTTTGATAGAAAAATACTTGCCACAATAATAATGATCGAAAGAACTGCAATGATCAGATAAACTTTCGCTTCACTGAAACTTCCAACTACACTTTTCCTGGAATCAGAACCTTTTTCATACTCTTTTGATCCAGTCCAGATAATATACGCGGCAACAAGATAGGCAATAAGAAAAAAATAGGAAATCAAATCTATGTTAAAGATGGAAAGGCTTTGCCCCAGTGATGTTTCAAAGGGAATCCACTCAAGAAAAAATGCTGTTAACATTATCGAAAAAATTCCAGCGATAATGTTTCCCTTTGAAAGTACAAAAGTTTCCCCGCTACCATGAATCCTTTCCAGTGTAAAAAGCAGACCTATGATGGTGAAAATAAGCACATTGAAGAGGTTGCTTCCAAATACATTTCCAATGGCCTGATCATGTACACCGAGACCGGCAGAAGAATAGGCAGTGGTTATCATCTCAGGAAGGGAAGTTATGGAGGCAAGAAGAATAAAACCCAGAAACCCTTTTGACAGTCCCTTTGCCTCTGCTAAAAGATCAACATTTTTCGTCAGGTAAAAACCTGATACCACAACTGCCAGAGAAGAGAGAATAAAAGCAAACCACCATATACTCATTTACTCTCATCTTCAGCCTTTTTCTCGTTCTCCACCTCATCTAAAGGAAGAGATTTTTTCAATACATCACCAAGAACAAATTTCTGTTCTCCTGCCTGCTGATATCTGGCAAGTTCTTCCTCTTCCTCCTTCTCTCTCAGTTTCTTAATACTCAACCCAATTTTTCTGTCTTCACCACTCATCGAAATGATCATCGCTTTTACAGTGTCACCCTCTTTGAACCTGTCCTCAAGTTTTTCACCACTTTCAAGACCAGCTTCGCCTCTCCTGAGAAAACCTTCAACTCCCGGGGCAAGTTGAACAAAAACACCACTATTCACAACCTTCGTTACTGTACCCTCAACCACGTCACCCAGCTTGTGTCTTCCTATAAAAATAGCCACCGGATCCTCACTGAGTTGCTTTATCCCAAGAGCAAGTTTCTTATTCTCCTTATCTATGTGGAGAATTTTTACCTCTATTTCCTGACCTTTCTTGTATCTCTCTTTGAGATTGATTTTTCTTTCAGTCCACGAAACATCACCAACCCTGACAAGTCCCTCAACACCCTCTATGACCTCAACAAACATACCATTTCCATTTTCGAGAAAGCCAGTAATCTTCCCTAAAACCTTGTCCCCCACATCATAAATCTCAGTAAGAGTATCCCAGGGATCAGGTTTTGCCTGTTTTATGCTGAGGATAAGCTCCCTTCTCTGCTTCTTATAGCCAAGAACTCTGACCTTTATTCTCTCACCTATCTGGACCACCTGACTGGGATTCTTTACCTCCTTTGACCAACTTACCTCATTTTTAGGTACAAAACCTTCAATTCCGTAGGCAAGTTCCATCCTGACTCCGTTGTCAGTAACGCTTATAACTTTACCTTCGACATCGGAACCAACGGGAAATTTTTCCTCTATGTTGAGCCACGGATCCTCTGTCAGATGCTTTATGCTGAGCTGAGCCCTTTCTTTTTCGCGATCTATACCAATCACTTTTACCTTTATTTTATCTCCAATCTTAAACTCCTTCGTCAGATCAGGCACTCTTCCCCAACTGACATCTCCCACATGTACCATTCCATCGAGCCCACCAAGATCAACAAATATACCAAAATCGACCACATTTTTAATAACACCTTCAACCACATCTCCTTCTTTTAACTTCTGAAGTAACTCTTTCTTTTTTTGCTCCCTTTCTTCTTCCAGAACTGCTCTTCTCGATACAACTATGTTACTCCTCGCCTTGTTGTGCTTGAGGATTTTGAAATCAAACTCCTGTCCAACCAGAGATCTCAAATCCTTAACAGGCTTAATATCTGCCTGAGAAGCGGGGAGAAAGGCCTTTATTCCTCCAAGATCAACGGTAAATCCGCCCTTAACGGTGGAAACAATTAAACCCTTCATTGTCCCACCAGTTTCGGCAGTTTTTTCAATCTCTTCCCACCTTTTTATCTTCTCAGCTTTATCCCAGGAAAGTCTCACAAGACCCTCTCTGGTCTCAAGCTGTTCGATGTAAACATCTATTTCATCACCCTCTTTTACTCTCATTGTACCGTCTGGAAGCCTGAACTCTGATGCAGGGACAACACCCTCAGATTTGTAACCAATGTCAACAAAAACATGATCTTTCTCAATTCTTATAACATTCCCCCTGACCACATTTCCCTCAGAGAACTGCTGAACCATCATGTCCAGCATCTTTGCAAAATCTATTTCCTCCTGCTCCCCTTCTCCATTCACCTTTTTCTCGATGAGATCTTCTTCCCTGTTCTTCTCCATGGCCTTTCTCCTTTCTTAGAGACTTTTTATTTTTCTGACCACTTCATCTATTACTTCATCTGGAGTTGAAGCACCTGCTGTTACCCCTACGACATTCTTACCAGCAAACCAATCTTCTTTCAATTCTTCGGCAGATTCAACATGATTTGATTCCACGATTTCTCTGCAGATCGAATAAAGCTTGGAAGTATTGGAACTATTTTTCCCGCCCACAACTATCATTAAATCAACTCTTGAGGCAAGCTCTTTTGCGCTGTTCTGTCTGCGATGAGTTTCATAACATATTGTATTAAAAATCAGCAATTCTTCAACACCAATGAGAGGTGTAACAACATTTGCCAATAGTTTATCAGAAAGTGTAGTTTGTGCAACAACTCCCACTTTTTTCCTGTCTCTTTTGAAACTCTCATCAGGCACATCTCCATTTTTACCGCTAAAAACGGCATATTTTCCTTCCGGAAGATAGCTCATTTCCCCTTTAACCTCAGGATGGGAAGGATCACCTGCAATTACAACAAAATAACCATTTTCAACAAGATACCTCGCTCTGTCATAAACCTTTCTCACAAGAGGGCATGTTCCATCAATTATCTCTCCTGCCTTTTGTTCCAGTACTTCCCACTCTTCCTTCGGAACACCGTGAGCTCTGACTATAACCTTTGCCCCCTCTGGAAGTTCGCTGGCACGGGTTATCAGCTTCAAGCCCCTCTTTTTCCACTCTTCCACTTTTATGGGATTGTGAATGGGTTCACCAAGGGCGAATAATTCCCCTCCCTTTGCAAGTTCTTCTTCAATCATTTCAGCTATTCGCCTCACCCCAAAGCAAAATCCAGCATATTCAGCTACTACTACTTTCACCTTTTTGCTCCAAGATATATTTGAGAATCTTCTCAAGAACTTCCTCAATCCCGAGGTCAGTGGTATCTATTTCGATAGCATCATCTGCCTTTCTGAGTGGTGCAACTTCTCTGGATGAATCCTGTTTATCCCGGTATTCAACATCTTTCAGAACATCTTCATAATCAATTTTTATGCCCTTTTCCTGAAGTTCTCTCCACCTGCGTCTTGCCCTCTCTTCCACACTGGCGGTTATGAAGAACTTGAAATCTGCATCTGGAAAAACCACCGTCCCGATATCCCTTCCTTCAAGAACTCCACCCTTCTCCCTCCCTATCCTTCTCTGGAGTTCAACCAATTTCTCCCGAACAACAGGAACCTTAGAAATGTCAGATGCAGCCTTTCCAGCCTCAGGTGTGTAAAGCTCATCAGTTACATCCTCCCCATCAAGATACAGACGCTCCCTACCATCTTTCCACACAAACTCTATTTCTGTTTCATCAAGCATTTTTTTCAGTGACTCTGTATCTGAAAAGTCAATTCCAAGTCTTTTCGCCTTCAAACCGGCAGCCCTGTACATTGCACCGGTGTTGATGTAGGGAATTCCCAGCCTCCTGGCAAGCAATCTGCTTACTGTGCTTTTCCCGGCTCCTGCAGGGCCATCAATGGCGATGATAATCTTCTTATTAAAAGAGTCCATCAAGTTTCTCCCTGAAAGATGGGAATGAAATATCCACAACTTCAAAATCCTTTATTGTCACCACACTGTCTCTGAGAGCGTGACCCATTATTGCAAAAGCCATTGCTATTCTATGATCCCCCATGGGATCAACTTCAACTTCACGCGGTGGAGATAGGGTTCCACCCTGAATTGAAAAACCATCATTAAACTCCTCAACTTCAACACCGAATTTCTTCATATTTTCAACAATTGCTCTGATTCTGTCAGTTTCCTTTACCCTCAACTCCCCTGCATCTCTGACCACAAGCTTTCCCTTACCAAAGACTCCTGCCACTGCAATCACGGGAATCTCATCAATGGATTTAACCACATCTTCTCCCTCTATGATGATATTCTTTAACCTGCTGCTCCTGACTATGAGATCACCCCTTGGTTCCCACTCCTCTGAGTAATTAATTACTTCTATATTTGCTCCCATCTTCCTCAAGACTTCAATAATGCCTGTCCTGGTGGGATTGAGAAGAACATCCCTTATTACGATTTCAGAATCCTCCAGAATCAAAGCAAGTACGATAAAGAAGGCTGCAGATGAAAGGTCACCCGGGATAGTTAAATCCACCGGTCTCAATTCCTTTCCCGGGCTAAGAAGTACTTCAGGGTAACGGAATTTTATGTCAGCACCGAAGTATTTTAGCATCCTCTCAGTGTGGTCCCTGGTGGGAGCTCTCTCAACAACTTTTGTGGGTCCAGTGGCATTAAGCCCCGATAGCAAAATGGCAGATTTTACCTGAGCAGAAGGAACATCCATAAAAAAAGTAAACTCACCAAGTTTCCTTCCGAGGATGCTCAAAGGAGCCAGTTCCCCTCCTTTTCTTCCCCATATTGACGCACCCCTTTTCCGGAGAGGATTAACAACGCGCCCCATGGGTCTTTTTCTGAGAAACCTGTCTCCAGTTATAACTGAGTAAAACTCCTGGGCACTGAGCAATCCTGTGAGAAGTCTGATTGTGGTTCCAGAATTCCCCGCGTCAAGCACATCCGAGGGTTCACTCAGTCCATCAAGACCCCTTCCCTCAACAATCACTTCTTCCCCCTCACTCCATATTTTCACTCCCAGATTTTCCATTGCTTTCCAGGTAGAAAGATTATCCTTCCCCCATGAAAAGTTTTTTATGCGGAGCTTACCATCGGATACACCGCCAATGATGATCGCCCTGTGTGAAATAGATTTATCCCCTGGAAGAAAAACTTCTCCTTTTGGAGAACCACGATATGTAAATTTCTGCACCGTCATTTTATTCCTTTAATCACCCTGTCTCTAACTTCTTTTATGTCTCTGAGGAGTTCCTCCAGTTTTTCCTCATCCTCCATTACGATGAGGGATTCCAGCTTATCCAGAGCGTTTCTGAAAAAAATGAGGCTCTGGAGAATAGCCTTTTTATTGGTCAGGAAAATATCCCTCCACATCACTGGGTCACTGGAAGCAATCCTTGTGAAATCCCTGAATCCTGAAGCCACAAATCTGAAGAAAGCATCTTTTTCCTCTTCCATCATAACAATGGCTTCAACAAGAGAATAAGCAACGAAATGTGGTAAGTGACTGACTGCAGCAAAGATTTTATCATGAGTTTCCGGATCAAGATACTCCACAATCGCCCCTGCTGTCTCCCACATTTCCTCTACTTCTCTGAATCCCCTCTGACACAGTACAACCCTTTTACCCTCAAATAGATCAGCCTCTGCGGCCCCGGGACCAGATTTTTCTGTGCCGGCTATGGGATGACCGGGAACATATTTTATGTACCGGTTTCCCACCCTCTTCTGGATTTCCTTCAGAATGTAACTTTTTACACTGCCAACATCCGTAATGATCACTTCTCTGGAAATGGAACTTACTCTTACTATAAGATCAGGAATTGCCCTTACAGGGACCGCCACAACAACGATATCTGCCCCTTCAACCAGTTCTTCCAGAGATCCGGCAAGATTATCAATTATTCCCAGTTCAAGGGCTTTTTTCCCATGTACTTCCTTCGCATCATAACCTTTTATCTCGCCTTCCCATCCTCTCTGCTTAAGGGCAAGACCAAGAGAGCCCCCGATCAAACCGAGACCTATTATTCCCACATTCATAGCTGAGAAAGAACCTCTTCGAGGGATTCAATAAATATTCTGTTTTCCTCCTCTGTACCGACATTCACACGTATATACTCAGGCAGATGGTAACCATCCATTGGCCTTACAATAACTCCCTTTCGCAGAAGAGCTTCAAAGACTTCCTTACCTTTCCCGACCTTTATCAGAAAGAAATTTGTGACAGATGGAATATACTCAAGCCCGAGCCTCTCCACCCTGGAATAGAGCCACTTTAACCCTGAATGGGTGAGATTTCTTACCTTATCTACAAACTCATCATCATCAAGGGCTGCAAGTGCAGCCTCCTGAGCCACAAGATTAACATTGAAGGGCTGTCTGACTCTGTTGAGGTAATCAATTATTTCGCTATTTCCAATCCCATATCCTATTCGCAACCCTGCAAGGCCGTATATTTTGGAAAAGGTTCTCATAACAATAAGATTGGGAAATTTTTCAATGTAATTTAAACCATTGGGATAGTCATCCCTGTCCACAAATTCAAAGTACGCCTCATCCAGAACCACCAGTGTGGAATCTGGTACCTTTTCCATGAAATTTTCAAATTCTCTGGTGGTGACATATGTCCCGGTGGGATTATTCGGATTGGAAATAAAAACAATCCTGGTTTTCTCATCAATGAAATGGAGCATTTCATCCAGATCATATTTAAGATTTTTCATGGGAGCAGCCCTGTACTCAGCACCCATGGCGTGAGCTATTATGGGGTAAACGGCAAATGTGATCTCCGCAGAAACAATGTTGTCACCGGGCTGGTAGAAAGTACGAAACACAAGTTCAATTATCTCATTTGAACCATTGCCAAGAATAATCTGTTCAGGTTCAATCCCCAGCTTCTCACTTAACTTCTTTTTTAGATAATAGGCACTTCCGTCAGGATATCTGTTAACTCTTTCAATGGCCTTCCTCATTGCCTCAAGTGCTTTCGGGGAGGGACCAACTGGATTTTCATTTGATGCAAGTTTTATTATTTTTTCAACTCCTATTTCCCTCTTTAGCTCCTCAATAGGTTTTCCAGGAGGATAAGGGACAAGGCTTTTGATATGTTCAGGTACAGGTACTTTAGGCATTTTTTACCTCCATGCCAGATGGATATGATCCAAGAATCTCAAGGGAAATGGTATGCTTTTTTACATCTTCAATTGTTCTGGCAACTCTTTCCTCCCTGTAGTGACCCTCCATATCTATGAAGAAGACATACTCCCACTCCTTGCCTCTCAGAGGTCTTGACTCAATTTTTGTCATGTTGACCTTGTAAAGTGCAAAGGGAGAAAGGGCATCAAAGAGAGAGCCGGGTTCATCCTTCAGAACCATGTTTATTGAAGTTTTATACCTGATTCCTTCCTGATAGGGAGATTCTTCCCGGGAGATTATAAAAAATCTGGTGGTATTAACAGGGTTGTCCTGTATTCCCTTTTCAATAAGTTTCAATCCGTAGATGGTACCTGCCCAATCTGTACATATGGCAGCTGAATTCTTATTTTCAGCAGCCTTGGCTGCTGCTTCAGCAGTACTGAAGGTTTCCACTATTTTTACACCGGGAAGATTCCTTTTAATCCACTCTCTGCACTGTGCAATGGCCTGAGGATGAGAATACAGTACCTTTATACTGGAAAGATCCTCCTCCAGAGCGTATAGATTATGTTCAACCTGAAGATAAATCTCACCGTAGATTTTTAGAGTAAAATCCAGAAAGAGATCAAGCACATAAGTCACAGTACCCTGAAGAGAATTTTCCACAGGAACAATTCCAAAATCACTTCTCCCCTTTGAAACATCTTCAAAAATTTCTCCTATGTCTTCCCTGGGAATGAAGTTGGCTTCATTTCCAAAAAAACGGATACCAGCTATGTGTGTGAAGGTCCCGGGAGGTCCCAGAAAGGAAACCTTAACTTTCTCCTCTGATCCCCTGCATGCAGCAATTATTTCCCTGAAAATATACTCAAGACTCTTTTCAGGGAAGAAACCCTGATTCATCTCAAGAATTCTCTTTATAACTTCAGATTCACGAGCAGGGTCAAAGAGTGGAAGTCCCGCTTCCTTTTTAAGATTCCCTATTTCTCTGGCTAAAGAAAGCCTCTCCCTGAGGAGTTTTAACAGCTGTTCATCAATGCCGTTGATTTTCTTTCTTAGGGAATCCAGTTTGCTTCTGTTCACTTAAGTGAAGAATCCTCCACAAAGTCGTACTTAAGTAAAATATACAGTTTTTGAAAAGGAGAGCAAGTTACCTTCTTGAGTACTTTCCCATCAATTCCGCTGTGGCGAGAATATGACCCTCAATTAATCTCAGCACCTCATCTTTACTTAGACCGGCACCAGCTTTCAGCACCGCATCCAGAGCATAGAGTTTGAAAAAGTAACGATGTGCTCCTGTGGGTGGAGGAGGACAGGGACCACCATACCCGATCCTGCCCCAGCTATTTTTACCCTGAAGGGTGCCATCCTTTAACTTTTTATCAGGTGGAACAGCCTCTGGAAGAGATGTAACCGATGCGGGAATGTTGTAAATTACCCAATGAACCCAGGTACCCATGGGGGCATCAGGGTCATCCATAATCAGCACAAAACTTTTAGTTCCTGATGGAACTCCACTCCAGGAAAGGGGTGGAGACACATCGTCACCGTCACAGGTGTACTTCACAGGAATGGTACCTCCATTCTTAAATACACTGCTCCTTATCTCCATCTTCTTCCCCCCTGCAAAAATTAATTCGGGAATTAAAAGTGCAAGGACCAGTGAAATTGTTACCCTCATCTTTTCCACCCTCCTTTCACGAATAAGTATATTTCATTTTGAGAAACGAGACAAGGAAAAAGATAAACAATCAGACAAACATGCCTGAGACTTGCAGATGCCGGGAATAATAATCGATAAAAAGAGTAAGCAATACAAACTGGGCGGGCCCGCTCCTACCACGGAGTCACGCTTAACGGAGGGACAGAAGGTCGAAAAAAGGGGGAAAATGAACAAACCTGCAGGTAGCAATTCACCTTTCTCAACTGAAGATTCTGACGAAGAATAATCATTCTTTTCCAGCCTCCCTCAGAATCTTCTCCACCACAATTTTGAGCTTCCCCAGATTGTCCTTATCTTCTATCTTAATCCCCCATACAAAACGCTCGCCTATTTTATAAAAGGCTATTGCCACTTTCTCAAGAACCAGAAATATTTCCCTGAGGTCACTTTTTTCCAGTTCATCTATCAAATTTTTGGTGAAAAGCAGGAACTCTGCGTATCGCTCAACTTTCTCATCCAGTTTATCCTCTACACTTACCTCATCCTCTGCTATTAACTTACCGGAGGAGAGATCAATAATCCCGGAAGAAACAACACCATCAACCCTCTCCTTCAACCGGGCAAAAAAGGTGTTAAAATCAATCTCAAACTCCGCTTCCTCTGATTTTTCCCTTTCTCTCCTCCTCTCATCTATTATTCTCATTGCCTCCATGAGAAGATTTTCCCATCTCATATCAATCCTCTTTTCCACATCTTCCTCTGGTGGAAGGAAACGGAATTCCCCTGAACTCCAGGAGACTATTTCATAAAAAGCTTCTTCACCCTCCAGATTGCCCGTTTTTGCATTGATTATGTCCCCATCCAGTACATAAATATATCCCGTATTAACACCGCTTTTTACCTCTATTGTCACTGACTTTTTACCAAGACATACAACCTGAACAATATCTGTTAACTCAAGCTGAGCTACACTTCCCTGGAAACCATCTCCAAATTCAAGAAGTTGCTTTACTTTTTCGTAGAGGTCGTCCAGTTCAAAGGGCTTTTCAATGTAGTGTACCGCCCCAAGCCGGGTTGCCTTTTCTCTCACTGAGGGTGAACCATAGGCAGTCATAACTATGAATCTTGTAGAAGGATTTTTCTGTTTTGCCCTTACCATAAACTCCAGTCCATCAAGCTTGGGCATTCTTATATCTGTAACAACAACATCCGCAGGTCTTTCACTTACAATTTTTAAAGCCTCTTCACCATCAAAGGCTGACAGAACCTCTGTATTTTTCAATTTCTTCTTCAAAAAATTTGTTGTGGGTACAAGTATATCCTCTTCATCATCCACAACGAGAACCCTCTTTCCTGACATCTGTTTCTGCCCCTTTTAGCTTTTCCTTCTGAAAATTATTCTACACTTTCCACCTTCTTTTTTCAAATAGTTTCTGTCCTGAAGTACCACCTCCACCTGCTGATCTTCCGGCAGAAATTTATTCGCAAAATTCATCAAAAGAGATGGATATGGACACGCTGTACCAGGTAATTCAGCCTCTCCAACCCCTTTTGGACAGAAATGGCAGGTATTACCCACAACCTCAAACGTTACATTTTCCCCTTCCAATGTAACGGAACTCTCACCTGCAAGTTCAAGCTCTCTATCTATGAATTCAATAATCCTCTTCATGTTTTCTTCAAACGATGATGAAGAATCAACCTGTGGCACATTTCCCTTTACTTTAAAAAATCGTGCCAGTTTGTCAGCCACAACTTCCATATCTTTATTTACAACTGCCTGACTGAGAACCCCAAGTTTATCAAAACCTGCGATCAAAGAAGCAACAAGTACATTCCATTTATTCAGATTTCTTTCTATGACGACATCTTCAAAAGCCATCTTTTACCTCCTGATTAAAATTTAAAGTACCTTACTCAATTCTCCTGCATGTTTCTTTATGCTGTATCTGATGGCTCCAAGATTCGCACCCTCCTCACTTACAAGGAAAAGAATAACATCAACAAAAGGTACCTTGGCAACAATAACTGATCTCTTCTCATACTCCAGCATTATCTGCTTAATGTCTCCCCCCTGAATATTCTCGCCAAGCCTCTTTCCAAGCCCATATCCGGTGGATGCAGCAACTGCCATATCCTCCAGATCAACTCCCTGAGGACCAACTCCATCAATAAGAAAACCATCAAAACTCACAAGGGCGGCTACAATTACACCCTCAACTTTCAAAAACTCCTTCAAAATATTCCTTGTTTCCTCCATAATACACCTCCTTTTGCGATTTTGCTGCAAATTTTGTGCCAGGATGCGGGGAATTTATGCTTAAAATTCAAACACTTACATAAAAGGCTATTTTGACATTTTGTCCAGCGACTCTGAAAGAAAAGATGGAATGTTGTACCTTTCCCGGGTTCAGATTCCACTGAAATTTCGCCACAATTTTCAGTGACAAGTTGATGTACTATGGATAATCCCAGACCGGTTCCCTTTGATTTAGTGGTAAAAAATGGATCAAATATTTTATCCATGATCCCTGGATCGATACCTGAACCATTATCCTTCACCATAATTTCGACACCACATACATCTTTTCTCCTGCAACTTCTGTTGCCAGAAGCTGTACCCGGTACTTTCTTGCTTTTGGCTGCAATTATTTCAATAACGCCTCTGCCTTCTTCCACAGCATCTATGGCGTTCAGGACGAGATTGATGAGAATCTGCTGCAGCTGATCTCTGTCAACAATGAGATCGGGTAAATCTGAAGGAACTCTTATCTTCAACTTCACACCCTTCTTCTCACACTGGTGCCTCAACATCAAATCAATATCTCCTACAACTTCTTTAAAATTCACCTCTGTACGAAAGGGTACCTTTGGTCTGGCATAGGCAAAAAAAGCCTTAAGTATTTTATCAAGGCGATTGACCTGATTAATTATTCTGTCCACATACTTTCTGTTTGGATCACTTTCAGAGAGTTCACTCTGAATAGTCTGGGCCATTGCCTTTATTCCTGCAAGGGGATTCCTTATTTCATGGGCAATCCCCGATGCCAGAATTCCAAGCGAAGCAAGTTTGTCTATCCTTGCCTGCTCCTTTTCAAGCCTCTTGAGGTCAGAAATTTCCATAAATGCTATAAGATATCCCGCAATTCTTCCATCTGTACTGCTAACATAATCGCTGTGATACCCGAGGTATATGGTTTTTCCACGATAGTGAAATTTTACTTCCCTTATTTCATCATCTCCTGATGTTATGAATTCAATGTTGTCTGAGGATATAAATTCGTTGATGTTTTTACCAATGATGTTCCTGGAAACAAGTTTCAGCAACCTTTCAGCTGATCTGCTCACATAGAGAATGGTACCATGAATATCTGTGAAAATTAAGCCGGCTCCTATCATTTCAAGCCCCTTCTGGTGAATCTCAAGCTGCCATTTCAGATCATCAACCTCTTCAAGTGGAGAAGGTATGATTTCAACCTTGAGATAGTACCCCTTCTCATCTGAGTGATACTTTACTCTGGCGTATACAATTCGATCCGTCCTGTCAACCAGTCTCACAGAGCAGATACACCCGGATTTTGACTGGGTGAGAAACTCTCTGAAACTATCTCTGTCCATCGGGAATACAATTTCAAAAAAGGATCTGTTTTTGAGATGTTCCTCCCTGTACCTTAACTTCTCAATTAGAAAGGAACCTATGCTGAGTATTCTGAAATCTCTGTCAAGAAATACGTTGTAGATATCCACGTCCTTCTCCCTGTAGCATCAGGGATATTCAATTATAAAGGTTACTGGACCATCATTTAGAATGTCAACCTTCATTTCAGCCCTGAATATTCCTGTCTCTACCCTGAACCCTTTATCTCTCAATTTCTCCACGAAATAGTTATAAAGTGGTTCTGCCTCTTCAGGCGGGGCAGCTTTGTCAAAGGAAGGGCGTCTTCCCTTCCTGCAGTTGCCATAAAGGGTGAATTGAGAAACCACAAGTATTTCTCCCCCAATATCTTTAACACTCAGATTCATCTTACCCTGATCATCTTCAAAGATCCTCAGATTTGACACTTTTTCAACAAGCCAGTCTGCTTCATTCTCGCTGTCTCCTTTTTTTATGCCCAGGAAGATACACAGACCTCTTCCGATCTTCCCCACAATTTCTCCATCCACCTCAACACTGCATCTTTCAACTCTCTGAAGCAAAACTATCACCATTCACCTCCTGAAAGAGAGTGAAGAGAGAAATATTTCCTGAAAACCCTCTTCAAGAGATAGTTCCACATATTTAACTTTCCTGGCCATTCTGTTTGCTTCATCAAATAAATCCCTGCCAAGTACTTTATTGACACCCCTTATAACAGCATCACCTGTAAATACGATTCTATTCCTCACATCCTCCGGAAACATCCCCACACTGATAAGGCTATCAGGCATAAGATAACTGCCAAATGCACCGGCAATTATCACTTCATCAATATCCTGCCAGCTCAGTTCCGCTTTTTTCAACAAGACTTCCATACCTGCTCTTATGGCTCCCTTTGCCAGCTGGAATTCTCTTATATCTTTCTGGGTTACATAAATTTCTCTTTTTACATCTCTGTAAACGAGGAAAATTCTCTCACCATTTTTTTCTTTCACTCTGCTAAAAAGGGGAGAATCTATTTCCATGGGATCCCTGATTGCTCCATTTTCATCCACCACTCCCTCTTCTGTCAGAACCGCTATGAGATCCATCAGTCCAGATCCACATATTCCTTCTGGAGGTAGATTCCCAATTGTCCTGTATTTCAAACGATCATCTTCCATCCAGAAACGTTCAATTGCACCATTTTCTGCTCTCATTCCAAAGGTTATATTTCCTCCCTCAAAGGCTGGACCGGCAGCTGCCGCGGTTGCGAATAAATTTTCACCATTCTGAACAACAATCTCCCCATTGGTACCAATATCAACAATGACTCGCCTGGCAGGCTTCTTTAAGGGCTCCAGATCCATCAGTAATGCAACTGTGTCTCCCCCTACATAGGCTCCAACAAGTGGGAAAATGAACACTTTTTCAGCACTTATGCCCAGTTCTTCACCTCTTTTAAAAACTCCATCTTTAAAGGAAAGGGTGAAGGGAAATCTGGTAAGGGGAGAGGGATCCAGGTTAAGAAAAATATGCTCCATTATTGAATTTCCCGCCACTCCCACAAGTTCAACCTTTTTGAAACCAATATCTTCTCTGACACTTTCTATCTCACCGTTTAAATACTCCACCACCCCCTGTCTCATCTTCTGCAATCTGCTGTTATCACCACCTATATACGTAACTCTGCTTATTACATCAGCACCATACCTTGTCTGGGGATTCAGGGAGGAAGAGGAGTAAAAAACACGCCCCCTTTCAACAGGGGAGAAATTCACCACAATGGAGGTGGTACCCAGATCAACACCGGCATTCACCCTCTCTACCTTCACCTCCTCAATTTCTATCTTCTTTCTCCTCTCCACATTAGGCAGTTCAACCTCCACGCTTCCCCTTAATTTCCTCACCCTGCATGCAAGAAGATATCCCTCAGAAAGTCTGTGAGGAGGAATCAGTTTTCTATCGCTGTCAAGGATTTCAACATCACCCCTGACTTTTATCTGGCACTTTCCACAGTTTCCAAGACCTGCACAGGGAAGAGGGATCTCATACCCTGCACTCCAGAGGAGATCTGCCAGACTCCACCTTCCTTCTGGAAAGGAATACCTCTTTCCATTAACAATAATCTCTATCATTTTGAAACTCCCACTGATGGAACAAAAGAGAAAATATACTTGAGATCACTATCGGTAAAGTTAATACCCGCTCCAAGAAAATAAATTGGACTGGCCTGATAGTTGATAAAATCGCTGCTTCCTCCCACTATGTAAAAGTATTTCCATGGCCAGATGGCAAGTCTGAAACGCAGATATGGATTGGTTTTCCTGCCGAAATCAAATCCTTCCAGGCTCATCATGGCATGATTATTCAGAAAGGTGTAATCAAAACCTACTCCACCAGAATTCTGTATTATTCCACCCCTCACAGTGAAATCACCAAAGTGCCTTGCATACTCGATATTTACTTTCAGTTTGTCCTCTCTCACTTTTTCTTTAACCACTCTTCTGGTGGTTTGGTTACCGCTAACGGTTACTATTTCCTCCTCCCTCCATGTTTCTCTCCCAACCGGGTCATTGACAATTCCAAAAATGTAACTTTTGCTCCTATCTGGATAAATCTCAAAGTTTAAATAACTCTTCCATCCTTCATCCCTTTTGATCTGATACTCACCCTGGTAATCTATCTTTACCTGAATATCCTCCACCTTTTTCAATAACTTATCAACCTTATCTATGGAACTGTTAAGCTTTGTGATTGTAGTTTCATCAGTAAGAAGTTTTCCAATAGTCCCCTTCCCTTCTCTCATCTTTTTCAAAATATTCCTCAAGTCTTCGAGTGCCGGAGCAAATTCATTCATAGCTTCTTTTAGCTGCTTGATGGAAGAATCAATATTTTTACTGCTATTCTCAACAACCTCCCCCAACTGTTTCATCATGTTATTATATTTTTCCACCATACCGGGAAGGCTTTCTTTCAGAATACCGGTAACAGCCCTGATGTTTTTTATTGAAGGCCTCAGACCAGAATAGAGGTAGTCCACTTTAGCTTTCAGGTCAGCTATTGTGGTTTTAAATTCCTCAGTAGAAACTCTTATATTTTCAACGATCTCTGAGAGTTTCTGCTTATTCTCCTTCCCACCCAGGACCCCGGACAGAGAACTCACAATTTCCTCAAGCTTTACTGTTATAACACTCATCTCGTTGATCATTTTCTCAAAATCGGGCGGACTCAGGGTTTTCTTAATTGTGTCGCCATTTTCAAGGAAAACTGCAGAACTGCCGTTTTTTATCTCTATGTACTTTTCCCCAAGTATCCCTCTCGTTCTGATTATTGCCTGAGCATCGGAGGTCACTCTATTTTTATCAAAAATCTTAATCTTCACCTTTGCTCTGTCATTTACGAGAGAAATATCCACCACTTTTCCAATTTTTATACCAGCTATCACAACAGGCGATTCTCTTGAGAGTCCTTCAACATTATCAAAAAAGGCATATAGATAGTATCCCTTCCTCTCTCCCCATTTCCACCCCGTCAGTTTTATGGAAACGAAGATAAGTATTACAAGGATAATTAATGAAAAGAATCCCACCTTTGCTTCCGTACTTATCAATTGCTTTTTATACTCCGACAAACCTCACCTCCTATACCACTTTAATTGGTCCCTCCGCTCTCCCCTCCAGAAATTGTTTTAGGTAAATACTTTTACTTTTAAAAGCTTCCTCGGGAGTTCCAAAGAATTCGATTCTTCCATCATAAAGAAAGGCTATGTAATCTGACATCCTCATTGTACTTTGAACATCGTGATTGATTGTGAGAGCCGTATGACCATACTTCATATAAAGATCAACTATCAAATCCTCAATAACCCTTCCCGTAACAGGATCAAGACCAGTGGTTGGTTCATCGTAAAGCATTACCTCCGGTTCAGTAACAAGGGCCCTCGCCAGCCCACCCCTTTTTCTCATCCCCCCACTCAGCTCTGAGGGGTATTTTTCCTCAGCACCCTTTAAACCCACAAGTTCAAGGACATGAGTTACCCTTCTTTCAATTTCCTCTTCAGTCAGATTGTAATGTTCCCTCAATGGAAAGGCAACATTTTCAAAAAGTGTAAGGGAGTCAAAAAGTGCAGAATTCTGGAAGACAACACCAAACTTCTTTAAAATCTCCTTTCTTTCAGAGAAAGGAATACGAGATATTTTCCTGTCGTAGTAATATATTTCCCCTTCATCAGGTTCAAGCAAACCAAGTATTAACTTCATGGTCACACTTTTTCCTGACCCGCTTAAACCCATTATTGTTGTTATTTTCCCCTCATATATATCGAGATCAATTCCCTTCAGAACGGTCAGATTCCCGAACTTTTTAACAACTCCTCTAAGCTTAATGATTGGTCTCATATGCACACCTAAAATATAAATGGCGTCAAAATATAATCTACAACCATCACCGCAATGGAAGAAAGTACAACAGCCGTTGTGGATGACTTTCCCACCCCCCTTGCACCACCCCTTGTTTTCATACCTGTGTATGTACTAATGGTGGCAATTATGAACCCGAAAAACATGGTTTTCAAAAGTCCCCCGTAAAGATCATGATTATGAACCTTGGTAATAATCTGCGAGAAGAAAGTGTGAGGTGTAACTGCTCCTGAATATGTACTCACGAAGAATGCTCCAACACCTCCAAGAAACACAAAGAGAAAAGTCAGCAGGGGCATCATAATAATCGTGGCAAGGATTCTGGGAACAACAAGATACTGAATGGGATCAACAGCCATGACATAGAGAGCATCTATCTGTTCAGTCACTTTCATGCTACCCAGCTCTGTTGCCATTGCAGATCCAGCTCTCCCTGTTATCATAAGAGCAGTCAGGACAGGCCCAAGTTCTCTGAAAAGGGCAAGCATGGTTGTTGGACCAATCAAATACTCCGCACTGAAAAGACTCAGAGCATACGAGGTTTCAAGGGCAATTACCATGCCAGCAAAAAGTCCGGTAAGGGAGACAATTCCCCACGATTTAACACCAATAAATTCAAGCTGAAAAAGTAATTCCCTCCATCTGAACGGCGGCCTGAAAAAGGCCTTTACTGTTTCCCACTGGAAAATTACAAATTCCCCCACGATACTCATCAGGTCATAAAAGTAGAATCCTATTTTCTCAATCAGTTCCATCACCTCTATACTTTCTTTTTACCCTCGACGAAATTGAGGTAAGTATTTCATAACCAATGGTCTTCACCTTTTTTGCCACATCATCTGCATATATAACCTCTTTTCCACTTTCACCCAGATATACCACAGAGTCTCCTCTTCTGAGGGATGGCACAGATGTCACATCTATGATAGTCATATCCATGCAAACCCTTCCGGTTATGGGAAGCCTTCTGCCCTCGAAAAGAAAAGACCCCCTGTTTGACAACAGGCGGGGAATCCCGTCTGCATATCCACATCCAACGATAGCTATTTTCATATCACTTCCGGCAATATATGTGCCACCATAGCTTACCCTGTCACCCTTTTTTAACTTTCTGATCTCAAGAATTTTACATAGAAATCTGTAGGGTATCCTCTGCTTCAGGGGCCTCGGAAAATCGGGATTGGGAAGGGCCCCATAAAGGAAGATTCCTGGTCTCACCGCATTTCCAAAAGAAAAACCCCTCAATATACCAGCAGAATTTGCAGAGTGGATGACCTTTACATTTTCCATCTTAAACATTTTAAGGATTTTTTTAAATCTTGAAATCTGCCACTCCGTATAACTTTTACTCGTGTCTGCCTTTGAAAAGTGTGTCAATACACCCTCAATTTCAACCCCATCCATTTCGGAAAATAAACCTTTAAACTCCTCTTCATCAAAACCAAGCCTGTTCATTCCGGTGTTAAATTTAATATGTACGGCAATGGGATTCTTAAGATTTTTCTTTATTGAAACCAGCTGATCTTTGGAATACACAACCGGGACAAAATCAAGGCTCTGCATCTTTTCATATGGATCATCCGGTGAACCACTTAAAATGAGTATTTTCCCCTTTATCCCTGAGTCCCTCAGTTCCATCGCCTCTTCATAAGTTGCCACGGCAAAATATCTTATACCTTTACCTTCAAGATATCTCGCAATGGCTACGGCACCAAGACCGTAACCATCTGCCTTGATTACAGGAATAATCTGCCTGCGGGAAACTTCTTTCAGATATCTGAGGTTCTCATAAATAGCGTTAAGATCAACGAAAAGAGAATTCCTACCAGAATATTCAAAACTTTCCATTCAGAGTTTGGCATCTCATCTGTTTTTGTTATAATACCATTACAATTCTGGAGTTGCAAGGGGGAAACTTGGCTTTAAGAGAAGAATGGGAAAGACAAGGCAATCTGTTATTCAGGTGGAGAAGTTACATCCCACTGATCATAGTAATTTTTCTCGTACCAGCAATTGAAGAATATTCCCACTTCTCTCATGTCAATGATTCACTGTGGGAAATAGGGACTTTTATATTCTCCCTCACAGGAGAAATGATAAGAATTCTCACCGTTTCATTTGTACCCAGGGGAACTTCTGGAAGGGTAACTCACAGACAGGTTGCAGAAAGACTGAACACAACAGGTATCTATTCAATAGTCAGGCATCCACTCTATCTTGGAAATTTTATAATATGGGTGGGGGCATTCTCCTTTTTCAGGGTGTGGTGGTTTGTAGTTATCGGCATTCTCCTTTTCTGGATTTACTATGAGAGGATCATGTATGCGGAAGAAGAGTTCTTGAGAAGAAAGTTCGGGAAAACATTTGAAGAATGGGCGGAAAAAACCTCGGCTTTTATTCCTGATCTGAAGAAATTTGTACCTCCCGATCTTCCATTTTCATTTAAAACCATGCTGAAAAGAGAACACACATCTCTTTTTGGCATCATATCAGCATTCACCTTCTTTGAAATCATAAAGGGATTTATAACAGAGGGTAAATTTTACCTTTCACTTTTCTGGGAAATAGTCTTCTTACTGGGACTCCTGCAATACACAGCTATCTTTATTCTGAAAAAATTCACTCACCTCCTTGATGTTGAGGGAAGATAACACTAAAAAGTTCTGCTGAAAGCAGCAGGATTGTTTATACAGGCCACTGTAGTATTTCTCCCATGTTTCCTCATTGCATATTCAATGGCTTCCTCCACACTTTCAACCCATGAAAAACCAGCTCTATCAAGAACTGATCCATCCACAGGTGCAGCCACAATAAGCTCGCCTATCTGCTTCAATTTCTTCAGAGGAAAAGTACCAAGAATCACATGAAGGGGATGAAATGCAAATTCAAACCTGTATCTGTGAATCAGGTCATCCCTTTTCAGATAATACTCAACATAATGCTCCAGGATATAGTAGGGATCCTTTGTTTCGGGTAAAATTTTTTCCCATACCTCACGATAATTGGGAAAGTGAAAATCATCCCACCTGTCTTCAACAGGGTATGCAAGTATAACGGTACTGCTCTCCTTTGCCACCACATTGACCATACCACCCATATATCCAAGTCCCGTTGAAATGACAGCGAGGAAAGGATTCATGCTGGTAAAAGCAGCATAGGGGCTCCATGCAGGTACCCCATAACAGATTATGTCAAACTTCCTGTTCACAATTTCCCTTCTTAATTTCTGGTGTTTTCTCATAAGAGAGAGTGCTTCATTTCTCACCGTGTCAATATCACCAGCCCATATTTTCCCCACCTGAAAGGGATTGGAGAGAAGGGTTTCAATCTTAAAAATTTTGTTACTGCCAACTTTTTCCTTTACAAGAGCCCCCATTTCGTTGAGAATTTCATGGAGTAAATTTCTTCCAAGGGTCATGCTCATAATATCCGGTTTGTGATGATGTCGTATTGACCTCCATGATGCAAGTCCAACATTTATTGATTTCCACCCGCCGCTGAAACCTGAGGAAAAGGTATTCACATAGATGAGTAAATCACTCTCTATTGCAAACTTATTAAGTTCAACCTCATAACCCGAGGGAGTCTTACCAAGGTAAACCAGATTTTCTCTATCCTCTGCATCATGGTAAAACAATCTGTCACTGAACTCCTGTACCAGTTCTTCACCGATAATTGCCGCAGTTTCCTCGTGGGTAAACTTTCTGTGCAGCCCATTGGCACCAAGGAGAAAAAATGTTATCTAACTTCACCCCTGCAGAGGTAAGCCTTTCAACCACTTCCCTTATGGCAATTTCCCAGACCCCTGCATATGAAGCCACGGTGGGATCATCAAAGGCAATAACCACCCTTCCTGCTCTCTTTGCAAGTTCCTCCAGAGGAGGCATTCCAGCTGGATTATCCAGAGCTTCTCTCACAGCCTGCAAAGTATCAACTGGAGGAATCGGAATGGTGGCATTTACACCGGCGGGAAGATCCACCGTATCATCAGGTAGTTCCACCTCAAGCCACTCTGATCCATACACAATCTCTTTCTTCATACTTTGTATTATACCACAAAAGGTGTATAATACTTGCGTTATGAGTGAGCTCTATCGAAGGACACAGATTGGAACCCTCACTATTGTAACATTTATAATTGCATTTCTCACCTTTCTCTTTCTCAATCTACCAGACGCGACCACCAGATACACGATACTGATATTGCTGGTGGTGGTAGCGATACTCTTTTCCAGTCTCACCATTGTAATTACAGAGACCCACCTGATTTTTTACTTTGGTCCCGGAATAATGAAGAAGAAAATCCCCCTGAAAGAAATCACACACTGCAAACCTGAGAAGAACTCCATTTTCCATGGATGGGGAATAAAAAAAATTCCAGGGGGATGGCTATTCAATGTGAGTGGACTAAAAGTGGTGGAAGTAACCCTTAAAAATGGGAAAAGATACAGAATTGGTTCTCCCGAACCTGAAGAAGTGTGCAGGGTGGTGAATGACTTGAAATTTTCAGAATAAAACTTGCGTAAAAAAAATTATTGCTGTAGAATCAAAGTAACTTCTCTAGGGAGGAGAAGTTAATTCAAAAACAAAGTTTGAAAATTTTATATTTAAAACCAGATCTTTGCAGGAGGGGGCTATGAAGAGATTTTTTGTCTTTCTTTTCCTCGTTTTTTTCACCCTGAGTTGTGGTCACAAACAAAATGAAAAGGGTAAAACCACACCAAAAACTAACAATCCACCTTCTGCACCTCTTCTACTTTCTCCAGAAAATGGGAGTCTCAACATCAACGAACCTGTAGTTCTGAAATGGGAAAAATCCACTGACCAGGATGGAGATCCCATCACCTACCACATCTACCTTGCTGAGGGGAGCAGGAATTTCTCTGAGGTGGCAACTTCCACATCAACAACATACACCCTCTCAAACCTTAACGGGAAAGTTACATACTTCTGGAAGATCGTGGCAGATGATGGAAAGGCTCTCACAGAAAGTGATATTTCAGTATTTACAGTTAACCACCCACCGGAAAATCTGCAACTAATCTCCCCTGCAGATAATTCACAGGATCTGACACTACCGGTTAAATTCAAATGGAATGTTGCTGATAGTGACGGTGATACTGTAACCTGTGATCTCTTCCTCGGTACAGACCAGAACAATATGCGTCTGATAGGTTCATTTGTGGAATACTCTTACACTCTTACAGATATTACTCCATACAGTGGAAATTTCTACTGGAAGGTCATCTGCGAAGATGGGAGGGGAGGAAATGTAACGAGTGAAACAAGAGCATTTACAATTAACTTTCCACCATCAAAACCCGACCTCATTTCACCGGCAAATGGAGAGAAGGATGTTTACTATGATGTAACCTTTCAGTGGCGGACTTCCAGTGACATAAATGGGGATAAAATAACCTACTCTCTGTATGTTACAGGAGAGAATGAAGAGTTTTTCTCTCCAGTAACAACATTTTCATCCTCAGATTCCACCATTTCATTTACTCTCAGAGATTTATCAGCTGATAAAAAATATAAGTGGAAAGTGATGGCATCAGATACAACCTTTACGGTTGAAAGTGCCACCTACACTTTCACAACGAAAAAACATATATTCACAAAAGTGGTAAAGGGAACTCTATTCACCTGTGCCTTTGATGCAGTTTCAAAACCACAGATGGGTTATAAAACACAAGGTGATATATGGTGCTGGGGAAGAAATTTTGAGAGACAGATAGGAAACGGGGTAGATGGTCAGAGATTTGTCATTCCACCATACAGGGTTAAAAACCCTGCCGGCAGGAAATGGATTGATCTGAGTGCAGGGGGCGATCATGCATGTGCAGTGGATGAAAATTATGAAACATGGTGCTGGGGTATAAATAAAAATAAAAAAGTTGATGTCAGGGAAAACACCTCTTCTGTGTTCTCCACACCTCACGATACGGGATTAAGGTTCTACCAGATTTATTCAGGTCTGGATTACAACTGCGGGATAAGGAGTCAGGGGGCAGTTTACTGCTGGGGTTTAAATAAATATGGTCAACTGGGTAATGGAGAATTTGGTAATGGAGTCACCACAGGTGATCCTGATTACCACGATTATGTAGATACGCCAGTGCATTTAATAACCCCATCTCCACAAGATAGTGGATGGAATATAATCTCACCCGGTGGCTGGTTCGCCTGTGGAATACATGAAAATAAACTGTACTGCTGGGGTAACAACGATCATGGGCAACTGGGAAATAATTCCACCATTGGGACCAATTCATCTGTACCGATTATTGTTGACAATCCCGACGGAGCGGGCTGGACAGATGTCGCAGCCGGAGGATACCATGGATGTGGAATAGATGAAAATGGAAATCTGTGGTGCTGGGGATACGGGTATTATGGACAGCTGGGAAGTGGTGTATCAATTTATCACACCAATATTCCACAGGAGGTTGTACATCCCTACGGCTTGAAATGGGTAAAGGTTTCTGCGGCATATCTAAGCACCTGTGCCATAGATGAAATGGGCCAGGTATTCTGCTGGGGTGACAATACGAATGGAGAGCTGGGTACAGGAATCAGTAACAATTCCTCAACGCCCCTGCCGCTGCAAACATTATCCGATGCTGAAGTTATCGATCTCTCCACAGGGGCAGGAGCAAGGGGGATGTGTGCAGTTACAGAGAATTATGATCTCTACTGCTGGGGCAACAACCCGTATGGAGAAACAAATGCCCTTACCACAGGGAAAAAGTTCACTCCTGTGGAAATCTCACCCACAGGACAGGATTCAGAATGGTACTTTGCAATCGCAGGGGAAGCCTTTGATAATGGAAATTCTGCCTTCACATGTGGAATAAGCGACGATGGTGTTTTCTGCTGGGGAAGTAACATATTCCATCAGCTGGGAATGGATAACATCATAAGCACCTTTCATAAGGTTAAAGTTATGGATGAATTTTTATTCCCTTCCATTGGATGGAATGATGCAACAGTGTGTGGAATAGACAAATCAGGGACTCTCTACTGCTGGGGCAGAAACACTTTTGGAGAAATTGGTATTGGGACACATGGTAATAATATTTCCAACCCGACTCCTGTAACTGATAATGTTTCCATGGTCTCCACAGGCTACGCTCATACCTGTTTTATATCAACAAAGCCCGAACAGAAACTTTACTGTATGGGTGATAATGGCCACTATCAGATAGGAGATGGGACAAAAAATCCACACTATTACCCATATCCGGTGACTATAAAAACAAAAAATGGAACCGTAGAAACACCAGCGTATGTCTTTAACGGACAGTACCACACATGTGCCATCACAAATTCACATCGGTTGTTCTGCTGGGGATGGAATACATCGGGCCAGACTGGAACAGGTGCCATGTTCCCTCAGGGTAATTATCCCGATGACATTACCACTCCAGTGGAGGTAACACATCCAGCTGGTAGAGGGTGGTACTGGGTTGCTCCTGCTGAGGTGTTTACATGCGCCATTGACGATCAGGGAAAGATGTACTGCTGGGGAAAAGATATTGCCAATGTATTTGGTCAGGGAGCAACAGCTAACCAAATTTACTACTCTCCCATACCCGTCAACACTACTATGACATTTTTAAAAAATAAATTTGGTGAAATTGAATATTTCCCCCTTGCCACCGGGAATCTTCACACATGCGCCATCGCAGATGATCATAAACTTTATTGCTGGGGCATAAATTACGATGGTCAGTTAGGTACAGGACTGGCAGGTGGTGCAGCCATACCCACAAAAGTGCCAGTTCCGGAAGATCCTGATATTGTCAGGGTCTTTGCTTCAAAAAGACACACCTGTGCCGTTACTGATCAGGGTAAACTCTACTGCTGGGGTGGTGCAGACACAGAAACGGGATTTCTCAATCAGCCTGATGAGTTCATACCCATCCCTGTGAAAATTGAGTGGTAGAAGGACAGGGGGATATACCCCTGTCTTTTTCTATTTAAAAACTTGGCTGTTCTCTCAGTCCACATTTTAAAATCACTTTTTTTGACCCGGAAGTCTCCCAAATAGTAAGGCTTCCTGACCCTTTCAGGAGCGAATAAGGAAGCAAAATTGATACTTTCCACATTAAAAATTTTTAACACGGTTAAAAATTTTTTAACATCTTCCTCATCCTAATTTCCAACCAATTGATTTTAAAATACATTTTCAACATCTCACTTCTATCACAAAATTTGTTAAACGAAAGAAAAAAAGGAGTTGAAGATGAGACAGGTTACACAATTAACCTCACCTCTGGGTTTCCTGAAGAAACTTCAGATCTACGGATATGACCACATTGAACCCTTTATTCTCCATTCACTTATCACGGGTATGCCGGTTTTGTTCATTGGTCCCCATGGCACGGGTAAAACCCTTCTCGCCGAGAGAATTGCAAAAATGCTGGGGATAAAATTTCACGCCTATGATGCTTCAAAGGCTCTTTTTGAAGATATTGTGGGATTCCCTGACATTGAAAGCATGAAAAAGGGGAAACTTGAATATATAAGGGGAGAGATAACCCTCTGGGATAAAGAGTTCATTCTGATAGATGAGATCAGCAGGGCGCTTCCCGGTGTACAGAATAAATGGCTTGAGATTATAAGATCAAGAAGACTGATGGGTGTTCCGCTTAAGCAGTTAAAATATATTTTCTCCGCCATGAATCCACCAAGTTACGCAGGTGCCATGCCCCTTGATGAGGCTCTCGCAGACAGATTTGCCTTTATTATTAACCTTGATAAGGAAACAGACAGTTATCTTGACAAAATACTTGATGTGAAGACATCTGAAGATGCACCTCTCGTTTTCGGAAAGAATGGAATAGAAAAGGATGAAAATTTCATTCAGAACCTGAACCTTCTGAAGAATATATACATGGAAGCACTGGAAAATTCTCCTGAGATAAAAAAGTTTATCCTGATCTTTTCAAAAATGTGGAAACGAAAATTCCCCGAATTCAACATAAGTCCAAGAAGATGGAAGATGATATACCACAACCTTATAGGTGTGAAAATAATAACCGGGAGATGGGATGAGGAAATTGCCATAAATACCATTTTAAATTCACTCCCATTCCACGCCACATCTGAAGAATTCACACTGGACAAGGAAAATATGGTGATGGAGATGGTTTACAATGTATTTTCAATCTCCTCCAGTGTGGAGAATATCAACGAGGTTTCACTCCATATTGATGGAGAAAAGAGTTTAAATCCCTTTAAAATCCAGAGCAGAAAAGATGTAGTCAACCTGATTGAGAAACTTCTGCTCTTAGGGGAAAAGTGGGAGATTTTTTCACTGAAAGAAAACTGGCTAACACTCAACATAATAAGAAACATCGTTAACGATATCCAGCCCATGGAGTCTTTTTCAGCAGTGGCAATAAATGTGGAAAAGAATCTGCCTCTATCACCTCAGATTAACTCCCTGACAACAATTGTCACAAAAGTTGTGGAAAAGTATGACCACTCCATTGATGCTGAAGAAATTTTTGAAATGATAGAAGAAAAAATTTTAAACAGAAGCGTGGAGGAAAGAGATGAAGATTGATGTTTACATGCTTGAAGCTTATGAAAAAGGGATAGGGATCTTTTTAAAAAGAAAGATTGATCTATCGGTGGAAGAGATACTTGCATTACGCCCATTTACTTCACCATTTTACCTTGCAACAAGAACCAGAGGATTTGTAAAAGTAAAACACAACCTTTTTGAACCACTTTTCAGGGAACTGGGATTTGGAGATCTATCAAAGGATATAGCAGCAGTAGCCTATGAAAACAAGATTGATCTTTACAACTTCATTGGAGAAAGGGCACCACAACTGCTGGTAAAATTGAATGATCTGATTGATGAATCTGACTGGAGTGATTCTTTTCTTGATTATGGAGATACTATGAAAAGGACAAACTTCAGTTTGAAAAACCTGAGTTATCTTGCAAGAATGAATATCATTATTGAAAAAGTTATACCACCACCATTCATCAACATCTCCAGACTTAAGATCTCTTTCACCCGGAAGCTTACTGTATTCAGAGAACCGATAAAGTATATCAACGGTAAGGACCTGAAAAAAGTAAAACACCGGGATATT
>JALSQH010000221.1 GCA_026985515.1 bacterium | reverse complement strand
GGACTCCTTCAAGATATATAAACACCATGTCAAAGAAAAAATAGACCAGAAACAAGGGGAATAGTGTATAAATCTTCTCCCCTGAAGATTTTTTACATGGCATATAAAGAAGATAGTAAAGAGCAACAACCAGAGGAAACTCAAAGAAGTTTAAATACGCGCTGGTCCCTCCTGCAGGACTCCATAATCTGGAAACTTCACCGTAACCAAAGACAAAAAAATAATTTAAGAATAGAATGACAAAGAAATTTTTTAATCCAGATCCACTCTTAAAAATAGAAAAAGGGGACAAAGGTCCCCTCCTTTCAATCAGAACTTCAGTTCAGCCTCTCCTTCCCACAGCCCGTGGATATTGCAGTAGGAAAGAGCGAGGATTTTGCCTGGCTTTTCAGTCTTGAAAGTGGTAACAACAATCGGCTCAGTATAGACACCACCGGTATCTGCACCCTGCAGGCCAGCACCGTGAGCCGAAAATTCATACTTACCTATCAGTTGTGGAAACTTTTCTCCCTCTGGCAGAAAGTAAACCTCAATCCAGGAAATATGATGTGCTGTTGTATTTGGATGGGGAATCTCCTTTCCCACAGATACCTCAACTGTAACAGGTTTCCCCGCCTCGGGTGTTCCCTTTATCTCAATCACAGGAACATGTTTTTCTCCCTTCCAGTCTCCACTCTGGAGCAAATCTTTAATACTCATCTTCTTACCTCCTCAATTAATTATACCTTTTTGTGACAGAACCACCAGTCAAAACAATCATACTGTTTCAGTCTCTCCTCAGCTGTTTTGATATCAGCGGCGGGTGGAATAATTACCTCATCTTTAATGAGTTCATTTTCGGGCCAGTTAGCAGGTATTGCTACTCCTTCCCTGTCTGATACCTGGAAACCTTTAATCATTCTCAGAATCTCATCCATATTTCTTCCAAGCTCCTGCGGATAATAGAGAATTGCCCTGATTATTCCTTCGGGATCAACAATGAAAACTGCCCTCACTGTATTAGTTCCCTTCCCCGGGTGAATCAAACCAAGCTGTTTTGAAACCTCACCTGTGTCATCAGCGATTATTGGAAATTTTATTTCCACATTAAGCTTGTCTTTTATCCACTCAATCCACTTGATGTGGGAAAACACCTGGTCGATGCTCAGACCAATAAGCTCGGTATTCAATTCCTTGAACTGATCGTATCTCTTCTGGAATGCAACAAATTCAGTTGTACAAACGGGGGTAAAATCTGCTGGATGGCTGAAAAGTATAAACCATTTTCCTTTGAAATCATCGGGAAGTTTCTTTACACCATGTGTTGTTTTGACCTCAATTTCCGGGAATCTCTCACCAAGGAGTGGAATCCTTCCTTCCATACCTGCACCTCCTTTTGAATTTTAATTAGTTTAGATTTCAAATTTCTTTAAATAATATAAAACAGGAAAAGCCACCTGTCAATACTTAAAGATCAGAAAATGAAAAAAGAATGAGAAAAAATCAGGGGAGGAAAAGGTGAGAGTAAATCTTCACAAATTCAAGAACTGGAGACCAGTATACTCCAAGGATCACCACAGGAAAGCCAAGAATGACGAAAAGGAAAATATGAGCTGCTGAGACAGGAACCTTCTCCTTTTCGTGGCTGTCCTCAAGAAACATCATCTTTGCTATTCTTGCGTAGTAGTAAAGAGAGAGCACACTGTTGGCTATTCCAATAACTGCAAGCCAGTAGAGTTTTGATTTCAATACGGCGGCAAAGAGATAAAACTTACCGATAAAACCACCAAGGGGCGGAATTCCTGCCAGAGAGAAGAGAAAAATGGCCATCATGACAGCGGCAAAGGGTGTTCTCCTTCCAAGGCCCCTGTACTTGACAATTGAATCTGTTCCGATTTTATTGTAAACAACCTGAACAAACAGGAATGCCCCGATGTTCATAAGAAAATACACCACCAGGTAAAACAGAACAGCATAAAAGCCAATATAATTCATAGCTGCAAAACCCATTAGCATATAACCGGCATGGGCAATACTTGAATATGCAAGGAGTCTTTTCACACTTGTCTGATTCAATGCCGTAATGTTACCAACAGTCATTGTCAGCACAGAAATAATTCCCAGGAAAAGGGGCCAGTCCAGATTGTTAACAGGAATAAAATGATAGATATCTGAAAGCAACTTACCGGAAAGTGGAGAACCCTGAATCATCACTGTGTACAGAAATCTCAGAGCAATAGCAAAACCTGCCCCTTTGGAAGCCACAGCAAGAAAAGCGGCGACAGGGGTTGGGGCACCTTCATAGACATCGGGAGCCCACATGTGAAAAGGTACAAGAGACATTTTAAAAAAGAAACCTGCAAAGATCAAAAAGAGAATTGTGAGGAGGGTAAATGACGGAAAAATTCCAGATACCAGCTGATCACGAATCACAGAGAAATTAAGTGTACCTGTCAGTCCATACAGATAAGCAATTCCCATTATCATTATTCCAGATGCTGTGGCACCAAAGACTAGATATTTTAGTGCAGCCTCGGCGCTGTACTTATCATCGCGGGTATAACCTGAAAGGAGGTAGGAAGAGAGACTCACCATTTCAAGGGAGAGATAAAGCATAAGAAAATTTACCGCACCTGCCATGTAAATCATTCCCAGAATAGCAGCCATAATCAGCGCAAAATATTCACCACCCAGATCCCTCTTGATCTCAGCTGAATCAAAGGAGAAAAATGAAATCACAATACCTGCGAGGAGGAAAAAGATTGTAAAGAAAAAGGAAAATTTATCCTCAACAATCTGGTATGAAAACAGGACTCTGTTCTGATAGAGGTGTCCAATCAGGAGAAAAATGAGGGCGATGATATATCCAGCCACCGAAAACCAGCCAAAAACTATTTTTCTCCGGAAGACAAGCTCACCGATTACAAAAAAGAGAATAAAAACCACCAGAGTCAGTTGCGGAGCAATTTTCAATACATCAATGTATGGACTGAACAGGTTCATTTTCCCTCACTCTCCTTTAATTTACCAGTGCGCACCCTTTGTAACAATATCGATGAGATGAATCATATATGTGGAAACTTTCCCAAGTACCAGCTGAGGATACCATCCTATCACAAGAGCAAAGAACCCGGGAAGAGCCATTGTGAAGATTTCTCTTGTGTTAATATCTGGCAAGGTGGCATATTTCTCGTTGAGAGGTCCAAGAAAAACCCTCTGAATTGTCCAGAGCAGATAACCTGCGGTGAAGATTATTCCTGTGGCTCCAATGACTGTCAGTGCGGGGAAAACCTTCAAAGCGCCGAGATAAGATAGAGCCTCACTGATAAAGCCACTCAGGCCAGGCAGACCCATTGCCGCAAAAAACGCAAAGGCAGTCCATGCGGCATAAACTGGCATCTGTTTGGCAAGACCACCAAAGCGATAGAGATCTCTGTGATGAGCTCTGTCATATATTACACCAACAGAGAGGAACAGCATGGCTGTAATGGTTCCATGGTTGAACATTTCAAGTAAAGCACCATTCATACCCATGGGATTGAGGGCAGCCATACCAAGGAGAACAATTCCCATGTGGCTGATTGAGGAGTAAGCAATAAGTTTTTTGAAGTCCTCCTGCGCCATAGCCACAAGGGCACCATAAACAATATTTATCACTCCAAAAACAGCAATGGCGTAGGCAAAATACTCAGTTGCATGGGGAAAGATTGTGTAATTTATCCTGAAAATACCGTATGTTCCCATCTTCAGCAAAACACCTGCAAGAATAACGCTTATTGCTGTTGGTGCTTCAACATGGGCATCAGGCAACCATGTATGGAAGGGAAACATCGGGATTTTGATGGCAAATCCGATAAAAAGTGCAAGAAACAGGGTCTGCGCAAAAGGTAATGTCATACCAAAAAGATGTATGGGCGCATGTTTTGAAAAATCAAAATCATTGGCAAGCTTAACAAGATCAAAGGTCTTACCACCAGCGTAGTAGAGTGCGATCATTGCAAGCAACATCAAAGCACTTCCCGCAAGCGTATAGAGGAAGAACTTTATTGCAGCATACTCCCTCCTTGGGCCACCCCATATACCGATAAGGAAGTACATGGGGAGGAGCATCAATTCCCAGAAAACATAAAAGAGAAAGAAATCAAGGGCTATAAAAACGCCCAGCATGGCAGTTTCGAGGAGCATGAGCAGTGAAAAGTAAGCCTTAACTCTGTCTTCAATGCCCCATGATGCAAAAACAGAAACAAAGGAAATAACCACAGTGAGAAGAAGCATACTTATGCTGAGTCCATCAACTCCGACATAATAATAAATATGAAACTTTGGTATCCATCTGAACTTCTCCACAAATTGAAGAGATGTTGAACCACCATCAAAAAATATGTAAACGATAATTCCCAGCAATAAACTCAGGCCAGAGAAAACCGCCGCAACAGTTTTTATTATTTCATGCCTTTTCCCCGGAATGAAGATAATAATTGCCGCTGCTAAAAGGGGCAAGAAAGTGATTACGCTGAGGATGTGGACCTTGCTGAGCAGTTCAATTATTCCCATGGTCTCCTTAACCATTTTTCCTCCACCTGCTAATGTTTAAAGTACGTTAATTAATAGCACTAGAACCAGAATACCTATTCCAATATACAGGTAAGCCTGTACACTTCCAACCTGTATCTTTCTCAAAACCTGACCTGTCCAGAGGAAAATCCATGCTATAAGATTCACAATACCGTCTACAATATATTTGTCTATCCAGCCTGAGATAAATGCAAGTCTGACTCCAAGCCAGCCAGCAAAATTTACGATTCCATCAATTATGTGGACATCAAACCATCTAAGAATCTTTGTTAACCTGTGCGTACCAGCAAGAAAGGTTGCATAGTAAATCTCATCAACATAGTACTTGTTGTAGAGAAGTTTGTAGAGCCGCGGAAATTTGTTGACAACCTTTTCTGGAAACTCAGGATGTTTTATGTAGGCATAATAGGCAACATATACCCCTATACCTACAAGGGTCAAAGTTAAAATCATCAACGTATATTCAACGGCAAGTGACTCTTCATGCTCAGCCACATGCTTGAGTGATACCCATACCGGCATCAGGAAGTGGTTGAGTAAATTGTGCCCGCCAAGTGAATGAGGTACCCCCACATATCCAGCAATTACCGAAAAAATTGCAAGAATAATCAGAGGAATGGTCATAATAGGGGGTGATTCGTGGATATGCTCCTTTATCTCCTCAGGTGCCCTGTTCTCGCCATAAAAGGTCATAAATACTGCTCTGAACATGTAGAAGGCAGTTATACCAGCAGTAATGAATCCCATAAACCATGCAAACTTTGGCGCCCATGGTATAGCAGAATTGTGAGCAAAATAAGCAGCAGAAAGAATACCATCTTTACTGAAAAATCCTGAGAAGAAAGGTGTTCCAATTATGGCAAGAGTGGCAATCAGAAATGTCCAGAAGGTTATTGGCATCTTTTTTTTCAAACCACCCATCAGTCTCATATCGAGGATATCACTCATGGCGTGCATCACGCTACCAGATCCGAGGAACAAAAGCGCCTTGAAGAATGCATGAGTCATGAGGTGAAAGATTCCAGTGGTATATGCAGCAACTCCCATTCCTATAAACATATACCCGAGCTGTGAAACAGTTGAATAAGCGAGCACCTTCTTCAGATCAAATTGAGTCATTGCTATGGTAGCTGCAAAGAAGGCAGTTAATGAAGATACAATGGCCACCACCGCCAGGGCAGTTGGAGAAAGCCCGTAAAGGAAATTCATTCTTCCTATCATGTAAACACCGGAAGTTACCATTGTGGCGGCATGAATGAGAGCACTGACGGGTGTTGGACCTGCCATAGCATCGGGTAACCACACATAGAGGGGGATCTGAGCCGATTTACCTGTTGCACCCCAGTAGAGGAGAATACCTATGAGGGTTGGAGCAGCAACAGCACCTATTAGAGGAAGATTAATGGAAACATCTTTAAGAAGTTCAACATGCTGCTGTATTTCAGTAAAAGTGAGAGTCCACACACCCTGTTTACCAAGTTCCCAGAAGAGAAGGAACATTCCTATAAGGAAGCCAAAGTCACCCACACGATTCACAATAAAAGCCTTTATACCAGCATTAACATTTTTATGATCCTCATACCAGAAACTGATTAACAGGTAGGAACAGAGTCCAACACCTTCCCATCCCACAAAGAGAAGCAACAAACTGTTCCCCAGGACCAGGATCAGCATGGAAAACACAAATAGATTGAGATATACAAAAAATCTAACGAAGCTCCTGTCATGCCACATATACCCAATGGAGTAAACATGGATGAGAAAAGAAACAAATGTAACAGTCAATGCCATGACAGCTGAGAGTGGATCAAACTGGAAGGCAAGGGGTATTTTAAAAGTTCCAAGCAGTGAATTGCCCGTGAAGATCCACGTCCACAATGTAGTTGTAAACAATCTGTGCTCTTCAGGCAGAGAAATCAGATAGAGGAAAGCCACAAAAGTCGCCAGAAAGGAAAAGAAGACCATCATGCTGGCAATGGTGCCAACAGTGGTCTTTTTCATCTTCCAGCCAAAGAAACCATTAATAATAACCCCCAGGGCAGGGAAAAGTGGAATCAACCAGAGATAATTCCTTATCCAGCTCAGTTCCATGGCTATTCCTTCATCCTCTTTAAATCTTCAAGGTTAATATCCTCATACCTTCCAAATACCTGAATAATTATTGCAAGGGCTATGGCCGCCTCAGCTGCGGCAAGAATTATGATAAAAATGACAAAAACCTTTCCATCAATTGGATTCACCATTTCAGCCGGTTTTATAAATCTATCAAAGGCTGCAAAGGTGAGTGCCACCCCATTGAGCATAAGTTCGATGCCCATCAGAAGTGCAATTGCATTTTTTCTGGTCAAAATTCCAAAAATTCCAAGTAAAAAGAGAATCATTCCAACTACTAAAAAGCTCTGTAAATTTATCATCTCTTCTTTACCTCTCTCCTTGCTATAAAGAGGGCACCCACAATAGCTACCAGAAGAAGTACAGATGCAACTTCAAAAGGCAGGAGATACCTGCTGAGGAAGATATTACCCAACCTGGCTGTTACTGGCTGTATTGTTGTTCCAGATCTCACTAGCCAATCGGTACCGAAAATCACTTTGAGGAAAATAAGGGCCATTATTACCACAATCACACCAGCCCAGAACTTGCTCATTTTTTTATCATAAAGACTCATATCAAAAACGGTCCTGGTCAGCAGTATACCAAAGATTATGAGAACAAGAATTCCTCCAACATATATCATGACCTGAACAACAGCGATAAAATCAGCAGAAAGAATGGCATATAAACCTGCCACGGAGAAAAGGGTAAAGAACAGGGCAAAAGCCGCCCTCACAAGATTATTTGTCAACACAACATAAAGGGCGGACAAAATCGCTGTAAGCGACAGCAAAATGAAAAAGAAATTTACCCAGAAACCGTTCACTTTTTCTCCTCTTCTTCTTTATTCTCTGAAGCCTTTTCAGTAGAAGTTTCACTCTTCTTCTCAGGTGGCTTCACTGCAGCCTGTGGTTTAGGAGCAGCAGCCTTCTTTGCAGCAGCCTTTTTAGCCTTTTCAATAGCAATCTGGATCAACTTTTTGTTCGTTTCTTCATCCACAAATCTCTCTATCATTTCATCAGTAGAGGGCTTAATATAATCAAACTCTCTGGTAAAAACGAGAGAATTAACGGGACAAACTTCCACGCACAGACCACAATGCATGCATCTCGCCTCATCAATATCAAATCGGAAAAGTATCAACCCCTTTCCCTCAGGTATCTTTTTAGCCTCAATGTAGATACAATCAATGGGACATATCTGGGCACAGAGTCCACACGCAGTACATTTGAAAACATCGTTGTAGAGAACTCCCCTGAAACGATCATACACCCGGTGGCTCAGAAGGGGATTCTCGGGAGAAGGCTCTCCCTTCAAAATATCAACCTTCGGGTAACGAACCGTCACAGGCTTTGTGAAAAAAGTCTTTATGGTGAGCTTTAAACCAATCAGAGTTGTGGTAACAGCTTCATATATGTTGTAAAAATATTGTGCCACAGGATTGTCAAATCTCTTATGCGCCATCTTACACCTCTTACAGTACCATCCAGAACATTACACCAAAAAGGTCAAAAAAGGCTATGGGTACAAGATACTTCCAGCAGAGCCCCATTAGCTGATCTATTCTAACTCTTGGAAGTGTCCATCGTATTGTAAGCACAAGAAAAACCATAATTGAAGTTTTAAAGAAAAAACTGAACAATTTCCAGAGATCCACTGCTGTTCCAGGTATTTTCAGGGAAAGACCAAAAAGAGGTTGCCATCCACCAAGGAAAAGAGTCACAGCAAAGGCACTGAGAATGAAAACATTGCTGTATTCCGCAAGGAAAAACATGGCAAACCTCATACCACTGTACTCGGTATTGTATCCTGCAACAAGCTCCGATTCAGCCTCCGGGAGGTCAAAGGGTATTCTGTTATTCTCAGCAAGCATCGAAATGAAAAAGACAAAAAAGGAGATGAATATAAATGGATTCTGAAAGATCATCCAGTGAAATCCAGCCCATCCAGCCTGGGCTCTTACTACATCCTGTGTGCTGAGAGAACCTGCATAAAGAACGACAGGCAACACCGCAAGGGCAGAGGGTATTTCATAACTGACAATCTGAGCCGCAGACCTGATTCCACCTATAAGAGACCACTTGTTGTAGGATGCCCATCCAGCCATAAGGATACCTATTACTGTAATAGAAGAAACTGCAAGAAAGTAAAGAACTCCCACATTGAGGTCTGCAAGAATGAGTTTTTCGCTGAAAGGAAGAACTAAATATGTTAAACCGGCGCCCAAAAATGCAAAATAGGGAGCAAGTCTGAAGAGGATTTTATCAACATTCTCTGGTATGATGTCTTCCTTCAAAAGGAGTTTAATTGCATCTGCTACCCACTGTATATATCCACCAAGACCTATTTCAATGGGTCCCATTCTGGATTGTATTCGGGCTGCAACTTTTCTCTCAAAATATGTGAGGCTTCCTGCAACCACTGCCGCAAAAGTAAGAACCAGAAGACCAAGAATGATAAAAAGAACAAAAGCCGTCAGTTCCTGATGTGAAGCAAGGGATGGAAAAGTTTTTATTAACCAGTTAAAAAGCTGGAGCATTTCAACATTCCCCCTATCTATCAATCTCGGGAGCAATTACATCCAGACTACCTATTAAAGCCACAAGATCCGCAATCATGAGTCCATGACTCACTTCATTCACTATACTCATAGCTGCAAAGGAACCTGTTCTTATTTTCATTCTGTATGGTCTGGAGCTTCCATCACTTATAAGATGTACCCCCAGTTCCCCCCTTGGCGCCTCAGTTGCAGCGTAAACATCACCAACAGGGGGTTTCAATTTCCTCGGCACCTTCGCTCTTACGGGACCATCGGGCATTTTCTCAATAGCCTGTTTTATTATTTTGCAACTTTCTTCCATCTCTCTTATTCTCACCATGTATCTGTCATAAGCATCACCTAAAGTACCGGCCTCTCCTGTGCCTACAGGGATGTCAAATTCAAACTCACTGTAAACTGAATATGGTCTATTTTTTCTTAAATCATACTTTATTCCGCTTCCCCTGAGATTGGGCCCTGTGAGACCAAAAGCAATGGCTTGCTCAGGAGTTATAACCGCCACATTGGCAAGTCGATGGATAAATATTTTCTGGTAGGTGATAAGATCATTGAACTCCTTCAACTTGGGAGGAAAGTATTCACAGAATTGAAGAACCTTCTCCCTGAACCCCTCAGGGACATCCTGATAAACACCACCGATTCTGGGGAAATTATAGGTTAATCTTGAACCTGTAACCATTTCAAAAATATCATTCACAACCTCTCGTTCCCTGATGGCCCATGTGAAAGGAGTAACTGCACCCATGTCAAGAGCAAAGGAGCCCACTGAAATCAGATGACTTATTATTCTGTTGAGTTCCCCGAGGATAACTCTGATATATTCTGCCCTGGGAGGAACCTCAATTCCCAGGAGCTTTTCCACTGCCATTACGTAACTCCAGGAGGCATTGAAGGCAGCGAGATAATCAACCCTGTCATAATATGGAATGATCTGATTGTATTCAAGCCTTTCGGCTATTTTTTCTATTCCTCTGTGGAGAAATCCTATGTCGGGTTTCACCTCATCAATTACCTCACCATCACTTTTAACAACAAACCTCAACACCCCATGGGTACTGGGGTGATGAGGACCCATATTCAGATACCACTCTTCACTTCTGGTCAGACTCATTGTTCTCCCTCAATGGATCTGGTCTGTGTGTTTTTACAACAAGGTAACCATCTGGAGTTCTGTATTCCTCCGGCTCTTTGTAATCTTTTAATAGAGGATGCCCCTCCCATTCAGGGGGCAGAAGAATTCTTCTCAGGTCAGGGTGACCTTCAAATTTTATTCCAACAAGATCAAAGGCTTCCCTCTCATGCCACTCAGCCGCTCTCCATATATCCCAGACTGAAGGTATAACAGGATCTTCCTTCTCAACAAAGACTTTAAAAATTAACTGATGACTGTCCCTCAACCGATACAGTATGTATGTTGCACATAACTTTCCCTTGTAATCCACATCCACAAACTTCGAGTAATCCACTCCAGTGATGGCCACAAGATAGGTGAAACCAAGTTCTGGATCATCTCTCAGAAATGTGGCAACCTCTCTGAGATTCTCCCTCTTCACTTCAAACCAGGGATCCCTGCTCTCCTTATCCAGAATCCCGATCCCTTCTCCAAACTTGCCCTTCAGGTAGGTATAAATGTTCTCAATTCCCTCCATTAACCACCAGCCTCCGATTTTTTGGCTCGCAGATATTTTTCCTTCTTGATCTTCTTCTGAACCTCTATGACTCCCTGAAGCAGAGCTTCGGGCCTTGGAGGACAACCTGCAATATAAAAATCAACCGGGATAACCTTGTCAATTCCTCTCAAAACTGAATAACTGTACCAGAAAGGACCTCCACAGTTCGCGCAGGCACCCATTGAAATAACATACTTTGGCTCAGCCATCTGTTCATACAATAGCTTAACCCTGGAAGCCATTTTGTATGTAATGGTTCCAGCCACTATCATAAGGTCAGCCTGTCTCGGTGTTGCTCTGAAAACTGACCCAATTCTGTCAGCATCTGTCCTTGGACCACCAAATTGCATCAGCTCTATTCCACAGCAGGCAGTCGCAAAGAGAAGGTACCATACTGACCAGCTTCTTCCCCAGTTAAGGAAATCATCCACTGTTGTTAAAATCACTTCGGGGAAAAGTGCATCTGCTATCTGTTCAATAGGAATATTTTCGACACCCTCTTTATATCTTCCTGCCATCAATCTTCTCCTCTGGGAATACTCTTTACATATGCAAGGTCATCCTTACCCCATGCATAAATGAGAGCTGCAAGAAGAATTACAATAAAAATGAAAAGCTCCCACAGAGCCACCTTGCCAAGATTTGCCTCAATCCATTTCCTGTAAACCACCGCAACGGGGTAAACAAAAACAATTTCAACATCAAAAACGATAAAGAGTATGGCGATAAGGTAAAATCTGAAGTTGTATCTTATCCAGTTTTTTGTAATGGGTCTTTCTGCACACTCATACGGAGTTCTCTTATCTCCCTCTTCAGGATTCTGGGGTGCCAGAAGATGAGATATAAGGATTGCGGCAAATACGAAAACGAAAATGAGCAAAACAAAGCCGCCCAGTATTGCAAGATTAAATCCCATAAAACCCGCCTTGTGCAATTTTTGTATATTGTATACAATTTTTTGAGAATGATGTCAAGAAAAATTTTATTCCACCACTCCACAGGGTTATTTCTCCTTGGTTTTTTCACTTTCTCAACCCAGATTCTTCTGATGGAAAAACTCTATTCTCTTATATGGAGCAACGAACTGATATTTTCAATTACAGTTACTTTCTGGATGCTTTCAACTGCCGCAGGGGGACTTGCCGGAAGAAAAGAATTCAAGGCAGATGGAGTGTTTCTCATCCTGATAACAGTGGCACCTTTCCTTATATTCCTTCCCGACATAATAAAGTTTCAGCGTGAGAACTTCATACATGTATTCTCTCTTTCTGAAATTATTCTCATAGCACTGGCGGTGACTGCTCCGGCTGGATTTTTAACCGGTCTTGGTTTTGTAACACTTTCCAGAAACCTGAAGCCTGTAAAGGAATATGCCACATCTATTGCATATCTGTCTGAATCAGCGGGGTCATTTACAGGAGCACTGACCACTTTCCTTCTTTTTCAAGTGGGAGTCAGTGAAGAATCATCGATGCTCATATCAGGGCTTCTTGTGGCCACAACCCTGATCATATTACAAAGAAAAGGTAAATTTTTCCCCATCTGGATAATTTACCTTATCCTGCTCATTGCCACTCCCTCCATAACCAGATTTATGTGGGAAAAAACCACTGAGGGAAGGGTTATCGCCAGTAGGAGGGGGAAATTTTCTCCACTAACACTCATAGAAAAAAGCAATTCTTTTACTCTTTACGGTGGATACTTTCCCCTCTACACATTTCCAGACCCATCTAAAAAAAGAATGATTCTTACTCCACAATTTGTTGCAGGCAAAGAGGGCGGAAATCTCCTGATATATTCATACGATGCCCCAAACTTCACTCTTTCACACTATAAACCTGCTCTGATCAGGCCAGATCCGGGTCTGAAGTTTGTTGAGAAACCATCAAAATTACCTGTTTATTCCAGAATAATTTACTACGGAGATATACTTGACTATTTGAGAAAAGAAAAGGAGAGATTTGGTTCAATAGAAATTTCTCTTAATCATATTCCATCCACCATAAGGGATGAACGGTTCTTTTCACCCCAATTCCTGCAGGTAGTAAGAAATTCCCTGAACAGAGATGGTCTGTTAATTTTTCAACTTGAAGAAACGAAAAATTACCCGGACGATGCGGAAAAACTTGCTCTATCTCTCATGAGAGGCGAAGGAGAGAGATTTTTCAGATTCTCTTACATTTTTCCCTTTGAAAATATTTATCTTGTTTTCACAGACCATCCCCTTCCAGTTAAAAACTTCTGTCAAAGGAGAGCAGACAAATTTAAAAACAGTAGTGAGTTTTATTACGTTATGGGAATGTGTAACCAGAGTCTGATAGATTTTTATAACAGTTTGAAACCCGCTCATGTGAAAATTCAACCCTATATTTACTTGATGGGAATTGCTCACTGGGAGAATGAACTCACAGGTGGCAGGACACTTTTTCTCCTCTTAAAGAACCCTTTTACCGTAAAAGTCTTATCACTTATCATCCTGATCTTCATTCTTACTGCAATGTTCATGGGAAAGAAAAATAGCTCCTCATATTTTATTCTGACAGGCTTCACCGGACTATTTTCAGAAATAACTGTGTTATACACTTTTCAATATAAATTCGGTGTAATTTACCATCACATTGCACTGCTTATGGGTGTCTTTATGATTTCCCTATCAGCTGGAACGTACCTGTCCCTGAAAATTTCTTCAAAAAAATTTGTACCCTTATTAACTGCAATATCAGGAGTTTTAACACTTATCTTTTCCACCTCGATTCTGCCAGTTTATATAGGGGTAATTCTTCTCTTTTCTTCTTTCGGAATAATTTTTTCAGAGGGAGCCCTTTCAAAATATTCTTCAACTTCAAATGTGGGAGAAACATCCTCCTTTGCAGAATTCACCGACCATATCAGTGGTGCTGCAGGAGCCATTTCTTCACCTCTTATTCTCAGTACCACAGGTTTGACGGGAGGGTTGATTATAGTTATACTGTTAGTTGTGATTCTGGAAATGATAAGAAAAGGATAAGGAGTCAAAGATGCTGGATTATGTGAGGAAAAGGGCTAATTCGCCGGTTGTTAAAATAGGAGCCGGTCTGATAGCTCTTACCTTCTTTATTGGGTTCGGGATTCTGACCGGTATCAGAAGAGCAAGCAAGATGGGCAGTGGTGTTGTGGCAGAGGTGAATGATGAACCCATCTACATTGAAGATTACAATCTGGTACTCGGAAGGTTGATTGATGCCTACAGAAAGAGGTTTGGAGATAGTTTTAATGAAGAATTTATGAAAAAAGTGCACTTCAGGGAACAGGTTCTTTTCAGTCTCATAGTTGAAAAATTAAAGGCTCAGGAGGCAAAAAGGCTTGGTATAGATATTGATGATACAACCCTTATGGAGTACATTGCCTCAATCCCGGCATTCCAGTATGGAGGCAGATTCAATCAGAGGCTTTATCAGGATGTATTGAGAAACGCAAGGCCCCCAATGACTCCCGCCCAGTTTGAAAAAGAGGAAAGGGAAAGGTTAAACTCCCAGCGGTTTGAAAATTTTGTAAAATACACATGGTTCATAGAAGATGAGGAGCTTTTTGAGTTATTCTATGCAGAAAATGAAAAGGTGAATCTCTATTATGTGAAATTTTCACCGCAGGAATTTGAAGGGAGAATAAAAGTCACCACTAAAGAAGCTGAGGAGTATTACTCCTCTCACAAAGAAGATTTTAAAACGGGACCACTGAGAAAAGTGAAATATGTGTTTGTTCCATTTCTAAATGAGAAGAACAGTGTCACTGAAGAGATGATAAAGGATTACTACGAGAAGCACAAAGAGGAATTTAAACATGGTGAACAGGTTAAAGCAAGTCACATACTGATTAAGGTTCCTCCGGGGGCAACAACAGAAGAAGTCAACGCAGCAAGGGAGAAGGCATTTAAGATTCTTAAACTGGCAAAAAAAAGTAAAAACTTCTCTGCCCTTGCTAGGAAATACTCTGAGGGACCATCTGCCAGAAGAGGCGGCGAGCTTGGCTGGTTTGGCAGAGGAGAAATGGTCAAAGCCTTTGAAGAGGCTGCTTTCAACGCAACCACGGGAGAGGTCACCGGACCAGTGAGAACACAATTTGGCTTTCACATTATAAAAGTTGAGGCAAAGAGGGGACCCGGTATATCTCCACTGAAAGAGGTAGAAAATAGAATCAGATTTGAGCTTACAAGGGAGTTACTTGATAAAAGAAAAGAGGAGATTAGAAAGGCAGCTGACAGTGCCATAAAATCCGGTGATCTCCAGTCCTTTGCAAAAGAATTTGGAGTAAAAATCAAAGAAACTCCATACTTTGACAGGGATCACATAGAACTGAAGGAAATAGAAGATGAAAAGAGTTTCAAGGAAAAGGTTTTCTCACAGAAAGAAACAGATAAGCCTTTCAAAGTAGAAACTTTAAATGGTGTTTATCTGGTTGAAATAGTGGGTGAAAAACCACCATATCAGCAAACCTTTCCCGAGGTTAAAGAGAAAATAATTGAAAAAATAAGAAGGGATAAAGCAAAAATCAGGGCAGCAGAAAAGGCTTCAAAATTCCTTTCACTTCTCAGAAAATATGGAGACATTCACAGGGTTGCCAGAATGCTCCACTTGAGAGTTGAAGAGACAGGAGACTTCACGCCCGTGAATAATTCGATTCCGGGAATAGGAAAAAGCGACGAATTGAGAAAAACTGCCTTCAGATTAAGCGAGAAGAATCCTATTCCGGACCAGGTTTTCACGGTGGGTGATAACTTCTTTGTGGTTCAGTTAAAGAAACACCACAGAGTTACTCAAAAAGAATTTTTACAGAAGAAAGCAGAAATTGAGAAAAAATACAGGGAAAAAAATTCTGAAAGGATAATGGAAAAATGGCTGAGATATCTTCAGGAAGAGGGAGAAATAGAAATTCACCGGGAAGCAATTCAGCCACCTGGTGGAGCATCATAGTATTTGCATTTCTGACCATCTTACTTACACCTCTCAAAGCGAGACCAGGAATAGTTGGTCCCTACCTGCAATCTTTTTCTCCATCTACTGAAGCCACCGTATGCTGGCAAACAGACAAACTGTTGAGCAATCCAGAAGTAAAGTATGGAACAGACCAGAAGGAACTTTCTTACTCAGTGAAAGCTACATACTCCACAATTTATGGTAAAAGACTCAGATACTGTGCCATCCTGGATAATCTGAGCGACGGAACCAGGTATTTTTACACAATCCCTGAATCGGATAAACTCTATTCGTTCAAAACTCTTTCGAAAGACTCTTCCACTTTTCGGTTTGCCGTCATAGGAGACTCAAGAACTGGTATAGCCACCCACAGACAGTTGATAAACTTGATGAAACAGTACGATTTTTCATTCTACTTTAACACCGGTGACCTTGTGGAACATAACAGGCTGGAGGAGTGGGACTTTGAATTCTTTCACATAGAAGAACCTCTTCTCTCATCCAGATTTTTCAATCCAGTAGAGGGGAATCACGATACTGGAGATGAGGGGATAACGCTGAGCAAACTATTCTACTTTCCCGATCCTGTAACCCCTTCAGGATCATACTACTCCTTCTGGGTAAAAAACAATATTTTCATCGTCGTTTCAACAGAGGAACCATTTACACCAGGTTCCTTTCAGTATAAGTGGCTTGAGAGTCAGCTGAAAGAAGCAGAAGAAAGGCACGCATACCACAAGTTCATGTTTTTCCACAGGCCTCCATATTCATCAGGGGTGCATGGCGGTACAGAGGACAGAGGAATGAAGCTGGCAAGGGAGTATCTGGCTCCTCTCGCAATAACATACGGGGTTACCATCGTATTCAATGGACATGAACATTGCTACGAGAGAAGTTACAAGGATGGTGTGTACTTTATCACCACAGGTGGTGGGGGAGCACCCCCGGCCTTTCTCACATTTCCGTCAAATCCCTACTCTCAGTTTTACGAGCCAAATGGTGACCTTGAACATTTCCACTTTCTCCTGATTGAAGTGGGAGAAACCTATGTGGATCTAAAAGCGATAACCATTAATAACGAGGTGATGGATCACCTCTTAATTGGGGAGAAGTTTGAGTTTGGCCCACCACATATACCACGAAATTGCAGAGTTACAAGAAGATGGTGGGGATTTGGATGCACAGAAGGTGAAGGGGGAAGCATCGGGGAAATTCTGTTCCTCTCACTGCTGATCGGAATATACTCACTAATGTACAGAAAATCAAAAGCCTGACCTATTTCTTCCACTTCCTTAAAAGTTCTTCCTCGTCAGTTTCCCCTTCCTCAAGGGGATCGTAAATTTTGATGATTCTGTGATTTTCAATTCTGAATCGGAAACCCTCAAAACTCTCCCACTCAGCACCCTCTTCAAAGGGGATGGGAACTTCATTCAATCTTCCCAGTATCTCCTCTTTTCCCTGAATGTAGGCATGCCAGATATTCATTCCATCGAGCCATATTTTGTTAACAACTTTATATTTGCTCTGTTCCCCATACTCACCCATTGCCACTCTCCTTTTTGTTCTTATTCCACAGATACCAATAAAAATATATTCCAGCAAGAAATGTGAAAATCCCGATAAATTGTGATGTTGAAAGCACACCTGGGATGACGAATCCTCTTATCTTATCGCCTCTAAGAAATTCTATGAGAAATCTGTAAACAGAATAGATGATAAGAGCCAGAGAGAACAATTCCCCATCAAACTTCTTGTATCTTCTCCACACCAGTAAAAAAGAAAAGAGACAGAAGGCACACAACGAACTCAAGGGCTGGGTTGGATAAAGTGGCTTTCCCCTCATTGAGAGTGGAACAAGGCTTCTGTCATCAGTGAAAACGAGAGCCCACCAGGGTGGATTTTTCGGGTCAGCCCAGGGGATAACCTTCCCGTGACAGCAACCTGCTGAGGTACAGCCGAGCCTTCCGAAGGCAAGCCCAATAAATGCGGCTGTGGAAATAATGTCAATGACGGGCCAGAAGGGAAGATTGTGTTTTTTTATGTAGTAGTAAGCAGTCAATCCACCTCCTATGACCCCACCATACCAGACAAGGCCACCCTTCCAAACCTTTAGCATCTCAAGTGGGTAATGCATGAAATCCTTCCAGAGTGTAATTATGAAGAGTAACCTTGCCCCAATAAGTCCACCTATCAGGACCCAGAAGGCCAGATCAAGTATTTTATTCACATCCAGGCCAAGCCTTTCCGCTTCTCTGGCAGAGTACCACATACCCATTATGAACCCCAGGGCAACCATCACCCCATAGGTATGGATCACAATGGGACCGATTTTGAAAAGTACAGGATGCATCGACCTTTCCTTTTTCTAAATATTCTATACATTCAGTAACAATTTGCAAAAATTAACTTATTCCTCATCATGCAAAAATTTGACTTTTTAAATATGGTATGACTAAAATGTAAATTCGGGAGGAAAGGATGATAGGAATCATCAACAACCTCAACGCGAAAAAAAATGCAAAAAGGAGTTACACGAAAGAGAAGTTGAAAAAAGTAATTGGTGATGCTGGATATGTAAAAGACACCAGAGATTTCAGAGAAATGGAAGAGACAGTGGAGGAATTCAGAAAGAGGAAAATAAAAATTTTTGGTATAAGCGGAGGGGATGGAACCGTTCAGCGTGTGGTAACAACCTGGATAAGAAAATTTGGAGAAGAAACTCTCCCACATATTTTTTTAATGGCTGGAGGAGCCACCAACACGATTATGAATGGTATTGGACAGAGAATCAAGTCTCCCCTGGCAACGCTTAAAGATCTTGTGAGTAGTTTAAAAAGTAACGGTATTAAATCGACCAATCTTCACCTTCTCAAGGTAAGTTATCAGGGGAAAAATGAATATGGGGCATCCTTCGCAAATGGGATTCTCTACAAAATGGAGAAAAAATATTTTGAAGATGGAAAACCGGGCGTCTACGGCGTATTCAAAGAAGTTATCGAAATAATAGGTGGAATCTTTATGAGAAAAGAAGAATACCTGCAATTCATTGAACCTGTTGATTGCATCTTTCAGGTTGACGACAAACTGGTTATGGAAGAGATCATGGCATCAGGAGTCTCTGTGCTCTCAAAACCTTTTCCCATTGTTGACCCATTCCACAATTTGAGAGGCGAAGGACTCTACTATCTTGTTTCAGACCTTCCCTTCCTGACCACACTCAGATATCTGCCTCAGATAGTTATGGGGAGAATCAACAGCATCAGGGTGAAGGGGAAAATCGGGTTTCTGAGAGGCGTTGCTGAAACAATAAAAATGATAACATCTGAGGGATTCACAATAGATGGAGAACTCTTCGATGTCAAACAGAGATGTGAAATCACACTGACAAGAGGACCGGCTGTAAAGTTTCTTATTCCTTGACCGGGCAGGGGAAGCACAACAACCTTTCCGAATCACCCTTTTTATGATAAAATAAAGGCGTGGATAAGCAGAAAATAAGGGATTATTTTTTTAACGACAGGTACGCCCGTTTCTCCAGAATTGAAATTGTCGATGTGGATGAAGGTTACTGCAAGGTGAAGATGGAAATAGAAGATATGCACCTGAATGCACTTGACATTCTCCATGGAGGAGCAATCTTTACCCTTGCAGATTTTGCCTTTGCCGTCGCTTCCAACTCCAGAGGGAAAGCGGCAGTCAGCATAAACGCGTCAATAAACTACTTCAGACCCCCCAGGGGAAAAACAGTTTTTGCAGAAACTGAGGAGATAAACCTTGGCAACAAACTCGCCACATATCAGGTCAGAGTGTATGATGAGCTTGGAACAAGCGTTGCCCTTTTCACGGGCACCGTATTCAGAACAGAAAAAGAAGTAAAATTCTAATCCCTGAAATAAGGAGGGAAAATTGGCACAGGGAGAAATCCTGAACATTGACATAACTGAAGAGATGGAACAATCCTACCTTGATTATGCCATGAGCGTAATCATCGGTAGGGCTCTCCCGGATGTAAGAGATGGACTTAAACCTGTCCAGAGGCGAATCTTATACGCAATGTATGAAATGGGTAACACCAGCACAAAGCCCTTTAAAAAATCAGCAAGGGTTGTGGGTGATGTAATAGGTAAATATCATCCTCACGGTGACGCTGCTGTGTATGATGCACTGGTGAGAATGGCTCAGGATTTTTCCATGAGGTATCCACTTGTACAGGGACAGGGAAATTTCGGATCAATAGATGGCGATTCTCCTGCTGCCATGAGATACACCGAAGTGAGAATGTCCAGGATAGCTGAAGAGTTGATGGCTGACATTGAAAAAGACACTGTTGACTTTATTCCCAACTATGATGGTTCCCTTATGGAACCACTTGTTTTACCCACCAGAATTCCCAACCTGCTACTCAATGGTACCACCGGCATTGCAGTGGCAATGTCATCAAACATTCCGCCACACAATTTGAGGGAAGTGGTCGATGGTACTATAGCCTATATTAAAAATCCAGACATTACCATAGATGAACTCATGAACTACATAAAGGGACCCGACTTCCCCACATACGGCATTATTAACGGTACAGCAGGGATAAGAGAAGCTTACAAGACTGGAAAGGGACAGATAAAAATAAGGGCGAGGGCCAAAATTGAGAGAAAAAAAGGAGAAAAGGTTGCCATCGTCATCACCGAGGTTCCCTTTCAGGTTGAGAAGTCCAAGGTACTTGAACACATTGCAAAACTTGTTCAGGAAAAAAAATTAGAGGGAATTACCGACCTCAGAGACGAATCAAACAGGGAAGGTATCAGAGTAGTAATTGAACTGAAAAAGGGTGCCAACCCTGAGGTTATCCTCAACAGGATTTTCAAAGAAACTGCTTTTGAAACCTCATTTAACATAATTTTAACAGCAATAGTATACGGTAGACCGAAGGTTCTGAATCTTAAAGAAATTCTGCAGTACTTCGTTGAACACAGAAAAGAGGTAATAATAAGGAGAACCCAGTTTGACCTTGCAAAGGCAGAGGAAAGAGCCCACATACTGGAAGGATTGAAGATAGCGGTTGAAAACATCGATGAAGTTATTGCCCTCATAAAAAGTTCACCCAATCCAGGTACTGCAAAAGAGCGATTGATTGAGAGATTTTCCCTTTCTGAGAAGCAGGCCCAGGCCATTCTCGATATGAAACTTCAGAGACTCACCAATCTGGAGAGGGATAAGATAATAAAAGATTATGAAGAGACCCTCAAACTCATAGAAAGGCTGAAGTACATTCTTGATCACGAAGAAGAAGTAAAGAAAATCATGATAGAGGAACTGGAAGAGATCAAAGAGAAATATGGTGATGATAGAAGAACAGAGATAATGGAAGAGATAAAGGAGATCAAACTTGAAGACACCATCCAGGATGAACCAATGGTCATTACAATAACCAGCAAGGGTTACATAAAGAGAACAAAACTTGCCCACTTCAGAACATATCAGAACAGGGGAGGAAAGGGGATTCAGGGTGCAGGACAGAAAGACGGAGACTTTGTAACTCATCTCTTCGTGGCAAATGCACTGGATTATCTGCTAATATTCACAAACAAAGGGAAGGTTTACTGGAAGAAGGTCTACGAGATTCCTGAAGGTAGCAGGACTGCACAGGGAAAGGCTATTGTAAATCTCATTGATCTTGCACCAGATGAAAAAATTGCAACCATTCTTTCAACACGAGATTTTGATCATGATTCATTTATAATTTTCGCCACAGCAAAGGGATATGTAAAGAAAACTGACCTGCGATACTTTTCCAATCCCATCAAAAGAGGTATAAGAGCCATAACCCTTGAAGAAGGCGACAACCTCTTTGCAGCCAAGCTAATAAAGAAAAATGAAAAAATCTTTATCGGGACAAGAAAGGGATACTCCATCTGCTTCTCTTCCGAGGAAGTAAGACCCATGGGCCGGGAAGCCAGAGGTGTAAGGGGAATCTCGCTCAGAGGAGATGACGAAGTGATAAATATGGTTATACTCAGAGAGGGTGCAACCATCCTCAGTGTCTCAGACAGGGGATATGGAAAGAGAACAAAAGTCTCCGAATTCAGGGTCCAGAAAAGGGGAGGAATGGGTATAATAGCCATGAAACTCCCAGGTGACAGTGTTGCAGTCGGTTATCTGCAGGTAAAGGACAGGGATCAGATTATGATAATCACAAGTAAGGGAAGTATTGTGAGATTAAATGTCAGCCAGATCCCCATACAGGGAAGAAGCACCAGGGGAGTGCGGTTAATTAAAACAGATGGCGATGACATGGTAACAGCCATTGCCAGGGTTGTTGGAGATGAAGAGGAACCTTCTCTTAATCTTTTTGATTAGTTTTTTCTCCTGTACCTCTGCGGAGAACCTCTTCAACAGAGCCGTTGCTCTTCAACAAGAGGGTAAGTACGGGAAAGCCGCAGAGATGCTCCTCAAGATCATAAAGGATTATCCTGATTCATCCATCACTCCAGTTGCCTTAAAACAGCTGGGGGAGATTTACCTCTTCAAAATCGGAGATGAAAGAAATGGAATTGAAATACTGAAGAAAGTTGACACATATTTTCCAGGAACAACTTACGCAGTTGATTCACTTTTTGAGGCGGGTGATTATCTTTTTGAGAAGGGAAAATATGAAGAGGTGATCCCGCTTATGAAGCATCTTCTTCAATATAACCTGAAGCCAGATTTGAAAAGGAAAGTAATTATGGACCTCCTGTACTCTTACCTCTTTACAAATGATCGAGAAGATTTTAAAAGGGAAGCTGAAAATTACATTCCGGAGTTAAATAATTCACCACTCAGATGGAAAATAATGCTTCTGCTAAGTGACATATATTTTGAGAGTGGGGAAGAAAAAAAGGGTGAGGAAATTTTGAATGAATTAACTGAAACTGCACCAGAAAGGTTCAAAACTGAAGCGAAATACTCCCTCGCCAATCACTACATAGCAGCTGGCAGGTACCGTAAAGCGCTTGTCATATTTTATCAGCTGACAGATAATCCTAAATGGAAGGAAAAAGTATCAAAAAAGATTGAAATGCTGAAAAAGATAATCTACAACAAACAAAGGTACCGGTAATGAGCAGCACCTTTGGAACAATATTCAGAATCACAACATGGGGAGAATCACACGGCAGGGCACTGGGAGTCGTGGTTGATGGTTGCCCTGCAGGAGTACCCCTATCAGAGGAGGATATTCAGAAGGAACTTGATAGAAGAAGACCGGGTACCAGCAGAGTCGTTTCACCAAGAAGGGAGAAAGATAAAGTGGAGATTCTATCCGGCGTATTCAATGGTGTTACAACAGGTACACCAATTTCAATGATTATCTGGAATGTGGATGTAGACTCATCAAAATATGTACCAATCAAAGATATTTTCAGACCGGGCCAGGCTGACTTTACATACTGGGCAAAGTATGGAATACGGGACTGGAGAGGCGGTGGAAGAGCTTCTGCAAGAGAAACTGTGGGAAGAGTGGCGGGAGGTGCGATTGCTAAAAAACTTTTAAATCACAAAGGAATATTCACAAAAGGATACACAATAAAGGTGGGACCGGTGAAAGCAGAAAAATTCGCTGAGGAGGAGATTGAAAAGAACCCTCTTCGAATGTGTGATCCGGAAGCCGCTGAGAAAGCCATGGAATATGTTGATCAGCTGAGAAGGGAGGGTGATTCAACAGGATGTGAAATAGAAATTAAAGTCAGAGGGTTACCTCCGGGACTGGGGGAGCCAGTTTTTGATAAACTCGATGCTGACCTTGCCAAGGCTTTGATGAGCATAGGAGCCGTGAAAGGGATTGAAATTGGTCGTGGTTTCGGAGTAACTGATATTAAAGGATCTGAAAACAATGATCAGATGAGTATGAAAGATGGTAAAATGGTTTTTCTGAGCAACAATGCAGGAGGAATACTGGGAGGCATTTCAACGGGGGAAGAAATAGTAATAAGGGTAGCTGTTAAACCAACCCCATCCATAAGAAAAAAACAGAAAAGTGTGAATGAAAGGGGTGAAGAGGTGGAAATCTCCATTGAGGGGAGGCACGATCCTGTAATATGTCCCAGGATAGTTCCTGTTGCAGAGGCTATGGTCAACCTTGTTCTCATAGATCATTACCTGATGCAGAGGGCAAAGGAAAATTTCTGGTGAATCTACATGACCATAACCACTTCCAGAATGGACCCTTTTCCTGCTCCCAGTGAACTCTGCGCATTCCCCTTATTAACTCCAATTTCGAGGTAACCATGACTCCCTATATAGGCAACAGGTTTACCTGCAGGTACATCACTGAAACTCCGGGATATTTCCCTGATAACTGTGCGACCAACTCTTATGTAGGTTTCTTTTACACCCTCCCTCTTCAGATCAGAAAAAGTTATGTTGGATATGAGATTGCCAAATTTATCAACAAACATAACTCTGCCGCGAATAAGAACTGCTCCCTCCTGCTCTTCAACCTCAGGATAGTGAACCTGAAATCTTACAAATTCATCACTCTTTCTTCCAAGGCTCCTCAGGGAAGTTCCCGCCAGAAGCCTTCCAGCCACAGGAGCAAAAATATCCCTTCCATGAAAGGTTGATGAAACTCCCTCAAATAACTCCCTTCTGATCCTGTAAACTGAAAATTTTTTCTCCTTTTCATACACATATGAGAAAACCCCATTGTCCGGACCCACAAACAATCTTTCCTGAGTTCTGACAATTATTTCGCCTCTCTCTCCGCCCACACCAGGATCTACGACAACAAGAAAAATCCCACCACCTGGATAAAACGGGTATATCATACCCAACAAAAAAGCTGCTTCATGTACGTCAAAAGGGGTAATGGAGTGGGTTATATCCACAATCCTTGCTTCTCTGCAAAGTGAATAAATCACACTTTTCATCTCAGAAACATAAAAATTATCAACACCAAAATCTGTCATAAGATATACAATTTTATTTTTCTTTAACAAATTTCTCACCATCAAAAACCATCCTTAAATCATCAACAGATGAGTACTCAATAACTCCGTCCCGGTTCCCATCAAATTTTCTATTTGGATTGGAAGTAAGTGCCTCAATTCTGTGACTTATTACTAAAAGATCACCCTTCTGAAACACCACAGGTATCTCCACATATTTATCCCCACATCTGACTATACGGGGCAAAAGAGTCACCTTAACAAGATCAGTGGGATATCCACCTTTCCCCGGAGTGGATTCATCAAATCTTCCCACAACTCTTTCTATCTTCACTCTATATGAAACGGGCCTTTTCCCACCAATAACATTAACTGTTTCTTCATTAACACTCTGGGGATTAAGAAAATCGTTGTATCCATAAAGGTTATGATTATCTCCATCGGGAGTATAAAAACTGAAAAACAGTGAGGAGTAACCTTTTCTCACCACCTTTTTCCCACCACAATTTGCAGCAAAAGAAACCTCAGACTCAGGGTCAAGGCACACACCCTCGCTACAATTCATCCCTGTAACAGCATAGGGATAGATTGAGCCATCATTTATAAGCATGGTGGGAGGATAAGACATTATGGGTTTTGACCTCGTTACAAAGCTGAATGTTATGGTATTCTCCGCTTTTCCTGTTCCATCCCTGTAGGCTCCATCATAAACTTCATCAGAGAGAGGAAATCCCCATATATCCCTGATTTCATCATAATATGTACCGGGATTCAACCTGATAAAGTATCTCACCCCCTCTTCCAGGGAAGGGATTTTCAGATAAAAAACATTGTTAGTTATGTAAGCCTTCTCTCCGCTGAGATGCATATGATTACCATCGAAGAAGATGAAGATTTTGCAATACTCATTCTGGAGATCTGTACAATCCATAACATTATTTCCGCTACCACTCACTCTCGCAACAACAAATTTTCTCGCAGTGTTGCTCTGAATTCTGAAAACTTCATTATCCCTGTGACCGAAAGATTCAGAATAAACAAGCATTCCTTCAAGCTCACCGGACAGGAAAGTTGCGTCATCCACCTCAAAAAGACTTCTGTAATACTGATTTCTCCTTCCCCTGACCTGAATGTATAGGGGCCTGATTTTAACTCTGTTGTTTATGTTGTCGGTAACAGGTAGAATATACTTCTCATTTTCACCATCAATAACCAGATATGTGCCCCCAAGAGTATGTGATGGTATCGATTTTCCAAAATTTACCTCAACCCAGTAATCAATATCGGGATTGACCTCCTGTGGATCAATATTTGCGAAGGAAACAATCTTGCCCGTCAGGGGAACAGGAACAGTTTTACCGTAATCATCGTTATATACAAAAACTGCGTCGCTCAGAAATCTCGCACCTTCAGTGTAAATCTGGAAATTTTTCAGTGTCTCGGGATCAATTAAAACCGGAGGTATTCGTAAGTGGAGATCAGCAGGATAGGAGTAATTCCTTCTTGAGGTAAAGTCAAACTCAAGTAGTGAATCAACTTTAACCGGCCAGGAGAAAGAAAATGCACCATCTGCGGGGTCAATGATGTTTCCCATGAATTCATAATGTTCCGAGCCAGGTACATCACCCTTCAACTCCAGCTCCCTGACACTCTGCAGTGTTAAATATGAATCTGATGGCAAAGCATAATAGTAATCCTTTACATCCCTTATGTTATCCGGGATAATGGGTTGAGACCAGAAATCAGAGGGGGAATAGAGAAAATCGTTGTTGGTGGTAACAAACTCCCCTTTCCGAAAAGGAAAAATCTCCTGAATACCGTCATTGTTAAAATCTTCACCAACTCTACCATCGAGAGGGTTCCCCTCTTTATCTGTGGCAAGGGATGAAATAAAAAGGAAATAAATTGAATCCTTCCTCAAATCAGCTCTAACAAGCAAAGTTCGGTTATCGGGCCACTCATAGCGTGAAGAAAAATTGGGGGTTACTACTTCCTCGCTGTTACGAATAACATTAACCCCACCACTTACATTTCCCACAAGTTTGAAAATATGAAGGGCATTTTCCACCGAATCATGATCCATATCCCTTGAAAACTTCACAGTAAAAACATACTCCGAAGTTTCACCATCAATATCTTTCTGGTATGAAAGTTTAACAGATAAAACAACAGGGGGAAGAAAGGATGGAGGAGACGAAGCAACATTTTTCTTCTCAGCAACTTCACTTCTGCATCCCAGAAAAATTAAAAGAATCACAATCACGAAAAGCGATCTTTTCATAATCTCATACCTGCTTCAATGAAAAAGGGTGTTTCACTATCAGTTGAGAACCAGAATCTTACAAAGTAACCCTCCACCTCATAATCAATCATGCCCAGGAACAGATCTTCATGGTTAAACATATAAGAAACAGATTTTCCCTCTGTTTGAGGGAGGAAATTGCTATTTTCCGAATA
>JALSQH010000220.1 GCA_026985515.1 bacterium | reverse complement strand
TTATGTTTTGATGTGGCCGTGCCTTTCTTGGTGCGGCCACGAATTTTATTATGGGAATTTTTCTGAGTAAACACCACCTTTTTCGGTAAGATTATTTTTGAGCTAAAGCGTAGGGTTGATTTTTTGCAAAGAAGTGTATATAATTGTTCAGTAAGTTAATGTTTTTAAATACATAATGGTAAAAGAGGTGGGAGATAATGAAAGCAATTAAAGAGAGGGATATTGGCAGAATTGGAGGTCTTAATTCAAATATTGAACATAAAGGAAAGATTTATCACGTACAGACAGAGGTATTACCCACCAAAAAAGTAGTTGTTACAAATGTTTTTGATAAAGGGGATATTATATATACAGATTTTGCTTCTTTTAAAAAGTTTTATGAAGATATATCCATATCGGATACCAGGTTGGTATCAGGGGTAAGGAAGTTGGTTGCATTACTCCACAACAGGGCTTTTGTATGGATAAGGAATAAGAAGGAAAGTGAAGTTGAATCTCTATTTTTATCATGGGTAAGAAAGACGGCTAATAATTTAAAAAGCGATTATGGTTCTCATATTAGAGGAGTGATCTTTTATGATTTCTTAAAGCGATCCTTTCTTTCTGTTAGTGAGAATTTGAATTTGGTATGGGATAATAAGGTCCTTGAGAGTTTTATGGTGTACTTTAACAGATTCCTTAAATTGATTTCTACAGGGGAAGTATCTTTTACAACTGTTGATTACGAAGAACAAAATTTAATAATGTTAGGTTATAAAAAAGATTTTGCAGGGATTTTCATGTTTGAGAAGACTTTTCCGATAGAACTTGCAAAGGTTGAGTTAAAGAGGTTTTTGCACGTCTTTAATAAGTGCAATGAAACCTTCTGACGTAGAAAAATTGTTTAACAGTTTGATTAAAGAATTTGACCTTGATAATCTCTTGATTGCTGATGCAGAGAGGAGAGAGGTTGATTTTGTCTTCGGAGAGTTTTTGCAGAGAGAAGAAATACAAAAGTTTGTTTTCGAATTTTCTGATGATATTGCTAAATCACTGAAATATAAAGGAGACTTTACAATATGCATAGAAACATGTGACAAAAAGTTGTGTTTTGTATCAAGGAGAGAAGTGCCTGGTAAAATTTTCGTCTTTTCCTCAATAAGACAAATTAGTATAATTGGACTTGTATATAATTTGATTGAAATTTTCAGGAGTTTCTAATAGACAATTCCCCTAAGCAAATCCGTGAATAATATGTTAAAATATTCCCATGCTACCACTTATCTATAAGCGTTTATGTCCAAATTGCGGAGGGGATATTTCCTCAGAGAGATTGTGGGAGGGATTGCCCTGTGAAAGATGCATTGAGAAGAGAGTGTTGAGGGAGGAGGTTTGTGATTTTCTGAAAAGTGGTGAGATGATTCAATTATGTGAGGAGAAAAAAAGAGAGGAAGAATTTTTTGCTTTTTTCAGAGAAAAGACAGGTTTCTCTCCCAACAATCTCCAGAGGAACTGGGCAAAGAAATTTTTTCTGGGAAACTCCTTTGCAATGATAGCTCCAACAGGTGTTGGTAAAACGACCTTTGGGTTGCTTCTTGCATATTTTCTGGCATCCAGGGGAGAAAAGAGTTATCTTCTTTTCCCGACCCAGATACTTGTGGAACAGGCATATGATAGATTGAAAAAGTTTGGTGTTAATGAAGAAGATATCGTTGCATATATTCCGGCTAATGGTGGCAAAAAGTTTCTGGGGAAAGTAAAGGAGAGAATAGCGGAGGAGGACTTTAAAATCCTTATAACCACCAACATGTTCCTCTACAGAAATATTGACCTGATACCCCGGGGAATTTATTCTTTTGTCTTTGTTGATGATATAGACAGTGTACTCAAATCTGGAAGGAATATTGACAGGCTGTTAATGCTTCTGAATTTCACGGAAAAGGATATTTCTTTTGCCATGAAATACATTTTTAAGAAGAGAAAGCTGGTACAGAGTGGAGGTGACCTGTCCAGAATAGAGCATATGGTAAAGAGGATTGACTGGATAAAGAGAAAGAAAAGAGGAAATCTGGCAGTATCCTCTGCAACATCAAGTCCCAGATCCAGCAGAGTAAATCTCTTCAGAGAACTTCTGGATTTTGAAGTGGGGAGAGTTCATCTTCTCATGAGAAATGTACATGATCTTTTTCTCCCTGTTGAACCTTCACGGATTTTTGATGAGGCATACCGTCTAATAGAGAAGTTTGGAAGTGGTGGCCTGATATTTTTCCCGGCAATATCTGAAAAGGGTCATCTTGAGCAATTCAGGGATTTTTTAAGGAAAAGGGGAGTTGAGGCGATTCTGTATCATGAATTTGAGGAAAAAGTGGAAGATTTTTTGAAGGGAAAAGTTAAAGTTATAATTGCCTATGGTACTTACAAAAATCCAATTGCAAGAGGTCTTGATCTTCCCGAGGTTGTCCGGTATGCAATTTTCATGGGGGTCCCGCGAAGTGAAATCAGGATTAATATGGAAGAGAGCCCCATTCAGCTTTTTTATCTTTTAATGATATTGATTCCTGTGTTAAGACGGGAAGGAATTTTTACTGAAGAGATTGAAAAATTAAGGAACATAGCCGAAGAAATTAGAAATGTTGAAAAAATTCCGGAAAAATATATCAGTTACCTCAAGAAAATTCTCTACTCCAGAGAAGTTATTGAAAGAATCAGAAAGAGTGAGGATATTTCCCTTGTGGAAAGGGGGGGAGAATTTTACTTTGTTGTACCTGATATTACTGGTTACATTCAGGCTTCGGGCAGGACCTCAAGGCTCTTTTTTGGCGGATTGAGCAGAGGACTATCATGTGTGCTGGTGGACGATGAGCGAGCTTTCAACCTGCTGAGAAAGAAAATAAGGTGGAATTTTGAAGAAATTGAATTTTCAAACTGTGCCGATGCAGATATTGGGGAGATTCTGAGGGAGATTGACAGAGATAGAACCCTCATGAAAAATCCTTCCGGAGTTGAGGAGGGGAAAGACTTCTTTAAAACCACCATGATAGTGGTTGAATCGCCCAATAAGGCCAGAACAATTGCTAACTTTTTTGGAAGGGCTCTTCGCAGGAGAAAGGAAGGCATTGATGGTTACGAAATAGCAGTGGGTGACAGGTACCTCCTGATAGTTGCAAGCAAGGGGCATGTGTGCGATCTGAACAAAGATGAGGGATACTATGGTGTGGTGAAGAAGAATGAGTATGTGCCAGTTTTTGAGCCCCTTGATGAAAATCGTGAAAAGATTATACGCTCGCTGAGGAACTTTGCTCTGGAAGTGGAGGAGATATTTATTGCCACTGATCCGGATACTGAAGGAGAAAAGATAGGATTTGACCTTTTTCTCAATCTGCGTCCTTACAATTTGAATATAAGAAGATCAGAATTTCATGAAGTAACAAGAAAAGCCTTTTTGAAAGCTCTCAGCGAAGCAAGAGAAATGGATCTTGATCTTGTTAAGGCACAGATAACAAGAAGAGTTTATGATAGATGGATAGGTTTCAGAATTTCCCAGTATATTCAGAAGAAATTCAATCGTAACACTCTTTCAGCGGGCAGAGTTCAGACGCCTGTGCTTGAATGGATAGTAAAAAGATATGAAGAATCGAAAAAGAAGATCTGGGTTGCAAAATTGATGTTTGATGGGAGTGAAATTGAATTTACATCTGAGAGCAAAAAGGATCTTGAAGAAAAACTTCAAAAGAGAGAAAAATTGAATATTATCAGGGTGGACTCAACTACTGTGGATATGAGTGTTAAACCTTTTACCACCGATACCCTTCTCTCAGAAGCTGCAAAAGAATTTGGTTTCTCACCGGGAAAAATTATGCAAATTGCCCAGGATCTTTTTGAAATGGGTCTCATCACCTATCACAGAACTGATAGTATCAGGGTTTCATCTACCGGTATAGAGGTTGCCAGAGAGTATATTGTCACTCATTTCTCTGCTGATCTTTTCAAAGGAAGAAGTTTCTCAACTGCTGGTGGTGCTCACGAGTGCATTCGTCCAACGAGACCTCTTGATGGTGAGGATATAAGGGAGTTTGTGGCTACAAGGAACCAGAAACTTTCCCCTGATCATATGAGAGTTTATGATTTGATTTTCAGAAGGTTTATAGCTTCCCAGATGAGGGAGGCAAAGGTTCTGAGAGAGAGATTTAAATTTATATGGGGCAACATGGAAAAAGAAGAATCTTTCATTACGAAAATTGAAGACGCAGGATTTTCCGTTATATATCCGGTGGAGACAAAAAAAATAGAGGAAGGTAAGTATGATCTGGGGGACGTAAAGATTTATTCAAGGTCTGCAGTAAGCAACTACACCTTTGCTTCAATAATAAGAGAAATGAAGGAAAGAGGTATTGGGAGACCCTCAACGTATGCTGTGACTGTTGAAAAACTTCTTGAAAGGAAGTATGTTGTCGTCAAAAATGGGTTTTTAATACCAACTACCCTTGGAATAGAAGTTGTTGAAGCATTGAAAAATAATGAACATTTCTACCGGTTTGTGAGGGAGGAATTTACCCGTGAGCTGGAAAAAATTATGGACAAAATAGAGGAGAGAAGCTACGACTATCAGCGAGCACTGGATTCCCTCTATCAGGAGTTACTATCCAGTTGATTCATCCGAGATAACCCTTTCTTCTTATTTCACTTTGTCTGATGGTCATCTCATGTTTTGATTTCTCGGTGATGAAGTTTATTGCTTCATCGGGGTCATCCGTCAGTAGGAAAATCTTAAGATCATCAGGAGAAATGGCCCCACTTCTAAGCAGGGTGTTTTCAATCCATTCTATAAAACCTTTCCAGTAATCCTTTCCAAATACCACAAGGGGAAAATGCTCAATTTTCCCAGTCTGGATCAGAGTGAGGACCTCTGTCAATTCGTCGAGAGTTCCATATCCTCCAGGCATAATTATGAAACCCATGGCATATTTGACAAACATTACTTTTCTCACAAAGAAGTATCTGAAGGAAGCGAGTCTGTCAATATATCTGTTTGGCTGTTGCTCATGGGGAAGTTTAATGTTCAGGCCTATTGAGATACCTCCACCCTTCTTTGCACCTCTATTTACTGCCTCCATTATTCCTGGGCCACCTCCAGAAATTATTGCGAATCCTCTCTTTGCCAGTTCTTCCGCCATATATTCTGCAATTCTGTAATACCTGTTTTCTTCTCCAAAACGGGAGCCACCAAAAAAAGAAACTGCGGGACCCACATCCATGAGAATTTCAAATCCATCAACAAATTCTGAAATAACTCTGAAAATCTGCCATAATTCCCTTTCTGGATGCTCTTCAAAACCCATGTAAACCTCCAGGTAACTTAAATTCTATCATTGAGAAAACAGGTCCAAACTTTTTAAGGAAAATTCTTTCTTTCCGAACCCCCGGATATGTGGTGAAGTTTTTTCATTTTTTACCTTCACTTTTGTGAATTTTTCTCCACCTTCTCCCACCTGCTCTCACTCACATTTCTCGCATCTTCATCTATAACCAGCCCCACAATATACACCTCCCCCTCTCCAAAATACTTCTCATAGTACCTCTTCTCTCTCACCTGACTCAGCGGATCCTCTCCCACACGGGACATCTTCAGCTCAAGAACATATATCTTACCCTCAACCTTTACTGTCAGATCTATCCTCCCCCTGTTTGTAACATCCTCCGCAACCATCTCAAGTCCAAGGGAAGCGAGAAAGGAATAGATGATATTGATGTAGTAGCCCTCATACTTCGCTATCTCATTCTTCGTGTAGGATGTATATGGCAGTGAGGCAAGTAATCTCTTTATCACCTCAATGAATCTCTCTACATCTCCAGAGGCAAGGGAATTGTAACACTCCTCTCCAAGCCTGTTCTTAACATTCTCCCTTACCCTGCTGAGATAGTTCAGTATAACATCATTCAGGGACATCTTAACCTCAAGATTAGGATAGGAGAGTGTGTAGTAGGTCCTGGGTCCCACTCTCTTTGTACCTTTTATAGTCAGATATCCCGTCTGCCACATCAGAGCCTCAACTGCAATATACTCCACATCAAAACTGCCAAGAATCTCATCTGTGGCTTCTATTTCTTCAAGATCAGGTATGAAGTATCTATTCTCCCTCAACAACTCAATTAAAAATGTGGGAGTTCCCGTCTCAAACCAGTAGTTCTTGAAGAAAAAATCATTGTCTATGAATTGAAGGATGTCAAAGGGGTTATAAACCTTCTCTCCAAGCCACGAATATCCATTGTACCACATCCTCACATCTTCACGATTAACATCTGCAAGGAAGTCTGAAAAGTATCTATCAAGTTCATCTTCTGTGTAGCCACAGATGGTCGAGTATTTTCTATTCAATGTAATATCGCTTAGATTATTCAGCTTACTGAAGAGATTCACCTTACTGAACTTACTCACCCCCGTCAGAAATACAAACCTCACATACTCATCAAGTCCCTTGATTACTCCATAAAAATCTGCAAGAATCCTCCTCAATTTCCTTGCCAGTTCTTTTTCAGTGATATTATCAAGGATCGGCTTGTCATACTCGTCTATGAGAATTACAACCTGTGAATTGTATTTCGAATTCAACTTTTTTACCAGTTCCCTTAAACTTATCCCTACTTCACTGTTTTCAAAAGAAATCTCATATTTCTCCTTGTGCTCATCTATCAATTTGAAAATTAAATTAATCAGCGACCCTGTACTGTTAACACCACCCGAGCTGAAATCTATCTTTATCACCGGAAACTTTTTCTCCCAATCCCACTTATCATAGATGTAGAGACCCTCAAATAACTCTTTTCTGCCCTCAAATAATCTGCGGAGAGTATCAACTAAAAGGGTTTTTCCAAATCTCCTCGGGCGGGAGAGGAAGTAATACTTGCCCTCAGTTACAAGTCTGTGAACAAATTCCGTTTTGTCCACATAAACATAGTTACCGGTGCGGATCTCTTCAAAATCCCAGATGCCAATGGGGAGTTTCTTCATAGCTTAATTATAACATACAGGAGCAAAAGGAAAAAAGTAACAGTATCCTTCACCTCACCATCGTAACAATTCCTACAATTAAAAGAAGAAGAGAATAATAGGTTTTTGCTTTTTTCCTGTCAAGATTGACAGAGATTCTACTTCCTATCTGGCCTCCTATGAGCACTGGAACAGCAAACAAAAGAACCATTTTCCATGGAATCTGGGTATGGGAGAGATGACCAGTTATACCTGAAAGGGCCGTTAATCCAACCATAAAAGAACTTGAACCAATTGAGATTTCAATCGGGATACCAAACAGGATTGTCATTATGGGAACTTTCAACGCCCCCCCACTGATTCCAACAGCACTGATAACCATACCAACCGTAAACATTACCACAACCACATAAGGAACAAAAAGATATATTGTATCATCACCCCACTTCCTTTTTACCCAAAATAACCCTCTTTTTTCTTTACTGGTGTAAAATATTTTTATTTTGTATTTGCTTACATCAAGGTTCATGAGAATTGCAGCCACAAATATGATTCCAATTAAAAGATATTTCAGGGCAATAACACTGACATACTTTGCCAGAATTCCTCCAGCAAATGCACCTAAAATAGTTGGAATTTCAACCAAAAAGGCAACAACCCAGTCTATCCTCCTGTGCTCTCTGTAAACAAGGGTGGCAGACAGAGAAGTTAAAAAAATGAGAAAAAG
>JALSQH010000219.1 GCA_026985515.1 bacterium | reverse complement strand
TGTGAGTTTCTTTCTGGGTAGGGAGAGGTTGAATCTTGTTAAGAATGAAAGAATGGCAATGTGGAGGAAGAGGTTATTCAGATTTATATCCACTGTATCTTCTGATTTTTCAGTTTTTACAGGTCTCCCACCGGGCAGGGTGATCGAAATAGGTGTGGAACTTGAACTGTAAGTTGATAAGTATTATAATTCACAATGGATGAGAAAATTTTTTCATTTTGCGAACTTGTGTTTACCGTTACTTATTTTTCTGGCGATTAATCTTTATCCTCAGAATATAGAAGTACTCAGACAAAGGGTCCCACAATACATTAGTGAATTGAAGAAGCTGATTGAGGAGATAAATAAAGGTGAGGTATCTTTTGATAAGATGGTAAAGGCAGCTTCCCTTGCCTCAACAATTGTCCTGGTGGCGAAAGATAAAAAATTAAAGATGAAAGCTGCCAGAATAGGTCTGGAAATTGCAAAAGGGATAATGAAGAAGTATCCTGATAGAGCAGCGGGTTACTACTATGGTGCGCTACATCTGGGTTATTACGCTCTTTACAGGGGGCCACAGTACAGTCTGGCAGATATACCTCTCGTCAAAAGATGGCTTGAAAAGGCTATGAAGATCAATCCTGATTACCATTCCGGTTCCCTCTACATTCTGGCATGCGCTTTATATTTTGAAGCACCCGGATTCCCTGTTTCCATTGGTAATATTTTCAAAGCGAAGAAGTACTGCGAAATGTCTGTGAAGAAATTCCCCCAGAATGCCACAGCATACCTCTATCTTGCTGCAATTTACAGCATTCTGGGAAATAACAAAAAGGCAGAAGAAGTTCTCCTGCAGTGCAAGCGTAACGCCCGGCCCATTGACAACTCTCTTGAGGAAAAAGTTTTTACAGAAGAGGATCTGAAAACTGCAGATCTGATGCTTGAAAAGTTGAAAAGAGGTGAAAAGCTGGGTGAATTTATGAAAGAGAGATAGCCATGAGAAGATGGGTAATTTACTTTATTCTCATGCTTTTCATTTTTTATGGATGCAATGGCAAGACCCGCAAAAAGAGCGTTGATTACTTTAAACTTAACATGACAAAAGGAAAGCAGGCTCTTGAGAATGGAAATTTTGAAGATGCTGAGGATTACTTTAAGGCGGCTATTAAAATAAAAGAAGATGATCCGGAGGCCCACTATGGATTAATGCTCAGTTACGTGGGGCAGGTGGTAAATGAGCTTGGAGCGATTGTAAAATTTTTCACTTCTTCTTCCTCAGAATCGGTTATTGAGGAACTGGCAAAGTTTTATCCGCAGGGGCTGGACTTAAAAAAGATGCTTAAAAATTATCTTGAGAAACTCAATGAACTGTTTGTTAATGTTAGAGACGAGGCTGATTATCTTGAAACCTTTGAGTATGTTCATTTTTATGTTGAGCACATGCCCATAACTTTTAACACATCTGCTCTAATTGGTGAGGAAGCCGAGGAAAAACTTGGGAATCTGAATTATCTTGATCTTGGTGGAGAATGGGGATTGATTGAATTGTACTGGATTGATGGAATGGCCCATTTTCTAATCGGCGTGCTTGATTTGATTTATGCACATGATTTGAATATTGAAAATATCCCCTCTCTGGATCTCTCTCAGGGGTTTGAGGTGTTTCTGGTCAGGATTTTGAGAGAAAATCCAAATTTCCTGGGTCCGGATCCTGATCCTCAGATGGCTGAGAAACTATTTGAAGTTGATGATAACTGGGGTGAAGCCTTTATCCAGTGGGGGAAAATAGTGGATGAGGGAACAGTGGAACTTCAGCACGACCCCGATCAATCCAACAATGTTGTCCCAATTTACGATACAAATAAAAATGGAAAATATGACCCTGGTGATGGCCTTGGTCTTGCAAAATTACTGCCTGTGGGAATCAATCCTGACATAGCAAACCTCTTTGGACAGATCTACTTTTCAGAATCAATGGGGCAGAAGGTTAAAGATACCCTCTTTGAAGACTGGAAAAATTTTCTGATAAATGTGGGATTGTCCCTTGAGGGAAAGTTGAATAGAAGATTAACGATCAAAGATGATCTGAATCCACTCCTCAGGGACCTCAACGAGAAACCCATGGACAACATCGTGGAGCTTAATCTTCATGCCCTTTTTGATAAGGATCATCTTGAGTATCTGAGGGATCTTTTGCCATATACTTATTACGACAATGTGTATAAAAAAGCGTACGTTTTTGTTGTTGAACACAATGATCCTTACATGACCAAAGAGGAAATTGTGAATTATGCCCGCACCCAGACAGAATTTGCAGGGAGAATTACATATGCCACTCCCGGTACCGACCCGATCTGGCATGATGTTTTCTGTCTTGTGGATCAGCCCCATTTTGATGTGGAACACAACCCCTTTTATCAGGAAGTTAAAGGACTTGAGAAGATACCGAGGGATTGTCTCATTGATGTAAATCAGAAGATTATCCACATCACCTATCCTGAAGATACTACTGTTCCTGATCACCGGAGCCTCACCTACATCGCTTTTAAAGATCCAACCTTTTCAGGGTTGGGCTGTATCAACTTAGATGCATGGAGTAAACCGGAGGATTACTTCACAGGCATACCTGATCCCTGGATTCCCCCGGAGTTAAAAGGTAAGGGATGTCAGCCACCTACCCAGTATTCATTGAATGCACTTTTCCAGTATTTTATACTGTACTTTGAGGGGCAGGAAGTGGAGATTTTTGGATTAAATCTGAACAGATTGTTTAACAGTTATAAGAGCATTTTCAGTTTCAGTCCTATGGGCAGGTGATCATGTCTCCAGTTGCACTGACCATTGCAGGTTTTGACCCTACCGGTGGAGCAGGGGTAACACTTGATGCCAGGATTTTTTCCCAGAGTGGTATATATCCTGTTTCTGTCATTACAGGGGTGGTGTCCCAGAATACAGAGGGAGTTGAGAGAGTATTCTTCTTCTCAAAAGATATGGTAAAGTCCCAGTTGAGCACTCTCCTTTCCGACATTATACCTGATGGAGTTAAGCTGGGAATGCTGGCAAATAAAGATGTATCCATGATAATCTGGGGGGAAATCAGAAAACTTGATATACCAGTAGTCGTGGATCCCGTCTGGAGGGCAAGTTCAGAGGATACTCTCTTTGAGGGTGATTACAGGACCATATACAGAGATTTTATACTCCCCCTCGCAACAGTAGTGTTGCCAAATGTACCGGAGGCAGAGGAGCTTTCAGGAGTCACCATAGAAAAAGAGGATGACATGGTCAGTGCAGCTGAAAAGATTCTCGAAACAGGGGTAAAGGCTGTTTTGATTAAAGGTGGGCACCTTGAGGGGAGAAAGGTGGATCTTTACTATGATTCTTCCCATACGGAATTTCTTGAAGTTCCAGAGGATTCCTTTGAAATCCATGGGACCGGATGTACACTTGCTGCTCTCGTGCTGAAACATATTCTTCTTGGTGATACTATTTTTGATGCGGTTAAAAGGGCCAGAGAAGACTTTTTCGAGGAAAGAAAACGAGCCTTCAGACCGGGCCAGGGTGGTTATCTCTTCCCATGGGTGAGAGGTGGGTAAGAAATTCTTTCTCTTCAGTGTTTCTTTGCTCTCTGTGGTAATTTTTTTACCGGAGAATCTCCCTGTAAGACTTGGAATTGACAGGATAGCCTGGGAAGTGTTTTACAACCTCAGATATTACTACGGTCTGTGTGCATGGAAAAACCCCGCTTTTATCTATGCCCCTTTTTCTCATCCGGTTCCGACACTGCTCTCTCTTCCGGTTTTCAGACTGTTTATTTTTCTCCCTGCATGGAAGCAAATCACAATTTTTAATCTCACAATCTTGCTTTTATCTGCTTATCTACTGTGGAAAAGTTGTAAGAAAATTTGTGGAGAAAGTCTCGGTCCCTTTACAATTTTTGTTTTGATTATACTACAGCCCGTTTTCCTTTTCTGGCTCACTGCTTTTCAAGGTTACTTCCCCGGGGTGCTTTTTCTTTCCCTAGGAATTTATTTTTACCTTGCATCTGAAAAGTGGTGGGGAATTTTATTCTTCGGACTTCTGCCTCTCTGCAGACACGAATTATCAGTTTTTCTTGTTGCGCCATTTATTATTTCTCTTAAAAGAAGAGAAGGGATTAAGGGACCTGCCCTCCTCTTTGCCCCATTTATCCTGTACTATTTTGTTGTTTCTCTGGTAGTCTGGCACAATCCCTTTACCCTCTTTTTCATTCATAAAATAACTGAGGTTAAGTGTTCAAGAAGTGTTCTTGGTTATTTTGCTCCATTTTCTTTAACTCCCTTTCTCTACTATGGTCCTGTTTTGTGGTTTTTCCCGTTTATATATTTGCATTTAAGGAAGAAAAGATTTTTATTTTATCTTGCACTGAACTCTCTTTTCCTTTTGTCTGTTTCATATTTGTCAAGGATTATTATTCCCCTTTTTGTTTTGTCCCTTCTGGGTGTTTCCTTTTTCACGGCAAAAATTAGCAAATGGTTCAGGATCGGAATTCTCGTGGCAGTTGTGATTTTTCAGATTCTTTGGATAACAATGAGAAATTGGCATGTTGAAGGAGGAGATTCTGTTTATTCATATAAGGACTATTCTGAATCGTATCATTGTCTATTGAAAATGTTTAATAACTATGATTATTTTCTTTTTCCTAATAGAACGAGCTTCGTGGTGATAAGTGATAAAAATTGCGAACTTGCTCGTAAATTAATTGTACCTCAATTTAGAGCATGTGAAAGTAAAGGAAAAATAACCTTCGTTTTACCGGGACAAGCATTGATAACTGATAGAAAAAGCCTGCGGAAGCTTTTGTTACAAAAAAGGATTTATACGGTGGTTGATAAGAGTTACTTAATTAGGAAACATCCAGAAAATTTTAAAATAGTTAAGATGTGCAAACAGGGTTTTATCGGGAGATTAATACTACTTCCTGTTCTACCTTGACATTTTTGAAAAGTTGTTCTATAATAGAAGCCAAGAGAGTTAGAAGGGAGGTGGCTTATGGGTAGGAAGGTTTTAAAATTTATTTTAAATTTTTCCCTTGTTGTCCTGTTAGTTTCGTCGTTGCAGGCTTTTCAATTTTTCCCCTGGATGAGTAAGTACCCACTCAAGGGAAGGAGTTTCAAAAATCTTTCCATTGACCTCAATGATTTTAATTCGGGGGGAAAGTATGAAAACCTGAACAATGCTCTGGTGATAAGAATCACAGAGGGAACTTTTCATTTTATTGGGAGATTGCTTGATAATGAGTGTTGGCATGATCCACCTGGAAATTTTTGTAATTATGAACTTCTAATGCAGTTCCTTGATCCAGGATTAAATCCGGATACAGATAATGCGGGATCTGTTAGAACAACTCCTTATGAGAGATGTCTCATACATAATAATGCATGTTTAAATTGTGTCTATGCTGGTGCTACTTGTAATTATACAGGCGAGTCGTCTCCTAGAAATGGTGATTCACGATGTTTCTGGTATGTGAATAATCCGCCCCAGGGAGATGGAAATGGAGATTATGTATATATTTATCCTAATGGGGATTGGGAATCAAGGGGGGGGTTTTACAGTGGAGGCCATGGAAGCGTTTGTGATACTGGTGTTGATAATTGTGCTGTGGACACATGTGAGTATTGTAACAGCTCTCGAGAATCTGGTGGAAATGATAGTAAAGATGGGTATTACTGTTATCCTGGAGATGAACAGGCTGTTTATATTGATCAGTCACACATGTATTTTAATGCGAATGCTACTTACTCCAAGTTCAGAGATGATTTTGGCACTTTGATTTCTTCTCATAAGGGATATTCTTTTCCGAATCACTATTATTATCCAAATGCATCACCTTATAATGATGGCAGCACATGGGATGGAACTGATATTACGGGGTTTGGATTCTGTGCAGGAGATAGTGCTTGTGGTAGCATTCCTGGAAATTCAATTTATTTAAAATTAACTGTTCCTGATCTCTATATTGAGATTGGAGTTCATGCCGCTGGTAGTGAGAATGTTGGTAATGCAACTGCATCTTCTCTTGATGTAGAGTTGTACTTGAGATTTTTCTTCTGGGATAATTCAAGTGATACAGATCCTAATCCAGGATGTGATACTGATAACGATAATAATTCCTGTAACAATAACATTAATGATCCGGATGGAATGGATCTTGATATTCAGGTTACCAATGCAAACCTTCACAATTTTCAGTTGAGTTTAAGTGGTAATCTTGGATGGTTGATTAACTTATTATCTGGATTAATTGAAGGAAAAGTGGAGGATGCCATACGAAATAGTTTAAATAGTACCATCAAAAATGCCCTTGCATCTGGTCTTCCATATGACATGAACAATATTTTAGGTGATCCATGGAATACAGGAACTGGTCTTCTTGATGTAGGTATCTATCCGGGTTCTCCTGATTCAAATGGTACAAGAGTGGCAAAAGTAGTTTGTGAAGACGGAAGTACAGGACTCCATTCAGTCACACCCTATTATGATTCAACTGGTGAATGGAAGGCACCATGGACCAATTGTAGTTTATTTATGCCTGCTGCAATAGCAGTTGAGCCCATTCTCTTTAATTCTGATTGTTCAAGGGATCCTGATCTGAATAATCCGGAACCCACAGATTTCTTCGGTATCTGTACACTTCATAATTATGATGGTTCCATTGATGATGATCAACAGTTTGACATGAATGATGGCTATGGACCTGATTACTTTGGACCACCTCTCGTGTATAAAGCCAATGCACCACCCACTCAGGTTAAACCGCCCACCCTTGATACGATACAACCAATCACATATACCGGGACTAACAAGAATGCGTGGGGTAATTTTAACACAGTTCTATATGATGCCAATCACAATGGTATTCAGGATGACGGGACCTGTTCCGATTCATCTTTCACAGATAGTAATAATGATGGAATAGATGATAACAATCCGAATTGTACAAGGTATTCATTATCGCTTGATATTCATTACAACTTTATCCGTCAGGCACTCTATTCAATGTATGCTTCTGGCATGCTTGATTTTGCGGTTTCAGCCACAGAGTCAATTGGTGGAAGTGCGCTGTTAAGTGGGACATATTTAAAGAATCTGTTAAATGTGGATACATTTGCTTCATTTATCCCTGTACTGAAGAGCATAGCAAAGGACAATTCATATGTGGCTATAAGAACAGTTCCGAGAGGTACACCAACGGCGTTAACAGGATATTTCAATTATGATAATTCCGCAGGTTCTGTAGGTGAGGGAGGCTCAGGTACTTACGATATTGCCATGTATTTTCCCGCAGTTGATTTTGAATTCTGGTTCCAGGATAAAAATGGGGTGTACAAGAGAATCATGACATTAAGGTGGAATTTACTTGCTGGAATTGATGTTGAGTTTTACAAGGGTTGTCATCCAGATGATCCTGCATATGGAACTTCAAGATGTACTGACCCAAACGACCCCGCGTATATTCCAGGATATTTGATGATTTATGCTGAGCTGAACAATCCGGATCTTGCTTACAGCCTTGGTATTTCCACCGTTGAGGTAGTTGAAAGTGAGATAGATGTTGACACAAAAATTTTAAAGGATCAGTTTTCAAACCTGATTCCAATGATTCTCTCAACCTTTCTCCAGATGAAACTTGAAATGAGAATGCCCAGAATTGTCATGGGTGATTCCCTCAGTCAGG
>JALSQH010000218.1 GCA_026985515.1 bacterium | reverse complement strand
ATGGTGCCGGAGGAGGTTTATTCAGGCACCTTATGAAGGCTTATGGTTCGAGAAACAATGCAGCTCCATCCTTCGGACAGTGTAAGGGGGCAAGGGATGTGGGATATGAGCTCACATTTGGAATGCCTCCAGCCAATGAGAGGGCGGATTTTGAAAATGCGAATGTAATAGTGCTCATTGGCGGTCATGTTGGGGAGAATATTCACACGGGATATGTGAGGAGTTTTGCAAGGGGGATTGCGAGGGGTGCAAAACTTATTGTGGTTGATCCAAGATACTCCATGGCAGCAAGTAAATCCGACTACTGGTTGCCCATAAAACCTGGAACTGATCTCGCTCTTCTTTTAGCATGGATAAATGTGATTATAAATGAGGAATTGTACGATGAGGAGTATGTGGACACGATGACAGTTGGTCTTGATCAATTGAAGGAACACGTCCAGCAATATACCCCTGAATGGGCGTCAAAGATAACTGAGATTCCTGCTGAATTGATTGTTGAAACTGCAAGGGTTATGGGAGAGGGTAAGCCTGCTGTGGCAATTAATCCCGGGAGACATACAGCCTGGTATGGGGACGATGTTCAGCGAAGCAGGGCGATGGCAATTCTTACAGCTCTTCTGGGTGCCTGGGGAAGGAAAGGGGGTGTTTTCCTCCCTGTGAAATGGAGAATTCCCCATGTAAAGCATCCTCCATATCCAAGACCATCAGTCCCGAAGGCAGATGGCGCCGGAACCGTTTACCCCTTTGCAAGCAAGGGGGAAGGCCTCACTGTCCAGATGCGGGATGCCACATTAACTGGTAAGCCATATCCAATCAAGGGGTGGTTTGTATATGCACAGAATATTCTTAAAAGTTTTCCCGGAAGGGAGAAGACCATAAAAGCTATTGAAAAACTTGACCTTCTGGTCGTGGTAGAGGTATTACCCACTGAGGCAACCCTTTATGCGGATGTTGTGTTACCAGAAGCTACCTATCTTGAGAGGTATGATGATCTCGTTTCTCTTCCTGCGAAAGAAAAATTTGTGGCATTGAGACAGCCTGTTGTTGATCCTCTCTACGAGGCGAGGCCGGGATGGTGGATAGCGAGGGAGCTGGGCATAAGACTCGGCCTCAGCGAGTATTTTCCATATAAAAATTTTGAAGAGTATCTGAGAATGAGATGTGCAAAGGGTGGAATTGATTTTGATGAATTGAAGAGAAAAGGGGTAATAAAGAAAAAAGCTTATCCCTATTTTCCAGAGGATCTTTCAACTGAGGGATGGCGTATAAAGACTCCTTCCGGGAAATTTGAACTCTACTCATCGGAACTTGAAGAAAAAGGTTTTGACCCACTGCCTGTTTACAGGCACCATGAAGAGCCGCCAGAGGGTTATTTCAGGCTCATCTACGGTAGATCTCCATACCATACATTTTCCAGAACTCAGAACAACCAGTGGCTAATGGAGCTGCAGAGTATTAATCCCGTATGGATCAATGAAGAGGTGGCAAAGAAGCTTGGAATAAAGGATGGTGATAGAGTCAGACTTGTAAATCAGGATGGAGTGAAGAGTGGAATATCTGTGGCAAAAGTCACAAAGGGTATAAGGAAGGATTGTGTTTATATTGTTCATGGATTTGGACATAAGTCTCCATACATGAGACTGGCTTACAACAGGGGGATTGATGACAATGGATTGATGACAAGATATGCGACTGATCCAATTTCAGGGACACAGGGACTCAGAGTAAATTTTGTGAAAATCGAAAAAGTGAGGTAAGTCGTGGCAAGATATGCTATGGTTTTGAATATTGACAGATGTGTTGATTGTAAAGCATGTGTTATTGCATGCAAGGCTGAGTGGAATGTTCCTGAAGGTTACAGCAGAGACTGGGTTAAGGAGATAGGACCTGTGGGAGAATTTCCCAACCTCAAGTCTGCTGTTTATCCGGGACTCTGCATGCACTGTGAAGATCCACCCTGCATAAAGGTCTGCCCCTCAGGTGCCACATATAAAGATGAAAAGGGTAGGGTTCTGGTGGATCAGGAGCTCTGCATTGGATGTGGATATTGTGCTGATGCATGCCCCTATGGAGCGAGGTACATACATCCTGATCTTGGAGTGGTGGATAAGTGTACTTTCTGTCAGCCACGTGTTGATGCAGGTCTTGAGCCTGCCTGTGTGGAGACCTGTATCGCTGAAGCGAGGATTTTTGGAGATCTTGATGATCCTGACAGTGAGGTGTACAGATTGGTGTACAAAGAGGGGGCGGTCCCGCTGCACAGAGGGGAAGTTAATTATGGTGCGAGTGTCTTTTACATGGGAGAAAAGGAGCAGGTGGAACTGTTGCTTGAAAAGGCGCCACTCAGGAAGACGAGGTTTTCAACTGCTGGAACTGTGTGGAGAATATTCAGACCTCTGCTGGGAGTTGCAGCAGGTCTCTCCTTCCTGGGTGTAACAGTTGCTGCAATTTACCAGCTCATAAAGGGTGAGCCGAAAATTGAAGAATAGGGGGATGAGATGCAGCAGGTAAATATTGAAAGATTATTAAAACAGGATAAACCGGTGCCTCTATCTCCAGAAGAGAAGGAGTATCTCAGGACTCATTACTTGAAAAAACATGATGTTATACCCAAATGGACCCACTGGTTTAACGCAGCAGTCTGGGGATTCCAGCTATTCACAGGCTCTGCTCTTATAAATTCCACCCTTTTCAAATTTATGCCTGACTGGTGGATCAACATGGTTTCTGAGCTTTTTGGTACGAGGGCAAATTTACTGAAGTACCACATACTTGTAGGTATAATCTGGTCTGTTGTTCTGGTGGTAAACTATCTTTTTGGGATAAAGAACTACACCATCCCGTTTATCAGGAGGAATTTTGTCCTCGATAGAGATGATATTCTCTGGTTGATAAACAGAGGCCTTGGAATTCTGGGTATGAAAGTTGAACTGCCTCCCCAGGGTGAGTATAACGCCGGGCAGAAATTGTTTGCAATGGTTGCTATTGGAGGGATTATTATTCTCATTATAACCGGTTTCATAATGAGTTTTCACATTGGTTCCGCAGAGACTGTTAAATGGGCCATTGTGTTCCATTTCATTGCAGCAGGAGGGGTTGTTGCCGGTCTGTTTGTTCACATATTCATGGCTGCTGTTCTCTGGGAGGAGCATCCATCCCTTGCTTCAATGATAACGGGGAAGGTGAATGAACTTTACGCCTACCACAATCATTTCAAGTGGTGGAAAGAGATGAAAAAGCTTGAATTAGAGGTGAGAGAGAGGGAGAGGAAGGAGTATGAGGAAAAAGCGAAAGAGATGGGTCTTTTACCGGAAGAGGAAAACAATTAAAAAGGAGGTTTTGATATGAAGAAAGGAAAAGTTTTAGCTCTGCTGGCAGCATTTTTCCTGGTGATTGGCTACGCTGGTATTGGTGAAGCGGGAAGATACAAAACAGCAAAGGATTTTGTAAAGGCTGCAAAGAAACACATCAAAGAAATTTCACCCGCCCATGCCTACAAGCTTCTTGGAAAGAAAGGTGTCATTTTCCTGGATGTGAGAGAACCCTCTGAGTACAACGCTGGTCACATTGATGGTGCGATTAATCTTCCAAGGGGTCTTCTTGAGTTCAAAATTTCCAAAAAGATACCCAACAAAAATGCAACGATAGTCGTTTACTGCAAGACTGGAGGAAGGGGAGCACTGGCAACCTACACACTGAAACAGATGGGTTATAAAAATGTGTATAATCTCAAAGGTGGATGGCTCGGGTGGAAGAAGTTCATGTCAACTCACAAGAAAGGTGAGGAAGAAGAGGAAGAAGAGGGTTGTTAACGGCTGGTTGGTTCAGTAAGAGGAAGAATGAAAAATTGCAAGCGGTAGAGCGGGGTTTACACCCCGCTTTTTTTGTATATAATGATAGAAAAAAAGGAGTTATCCATGTGGCAGGACTGGGTTAATATTTTCATCGGAATTACTCTTACAGGATTGAGCAGAATCAATGGCCTGATGGAATCTTCAGGAAGAATTATCATAGCCCTTATCTTCGGTTTTGCGGTGCTTCTTCTTGCCGGGATGGTTTCAGAGAAAAGGTGGCCGGAAATTGTAAATGTCGTAGCAGGAGCATTTTTAATAGTTTCTGTTTTCTTTCAATTTCCGGTGGAAGTCTTTCAGATTATTTTCTTTATAAGCGGTATAGTTATATCTGTTTTTGCCCTTGGTGCGGCCCTTATGGAACCATTTCCAGAAAATGATCATGAGGGAGCGCATCATTAAAGGTGTACAAGGTTGTAGTTGAACACAGAGATCAGGTCAGGGAATTTATCCTTGATAATGGTGAGTATGTGGTGGGGAGATCCCCTGATTGTGATATTACGATA
>JALSQH010000217.1 GCA_026985515.1 bacterium | reverse complement strand
CCTTTGTTTCAAGGAAGCATCTGAAACTCTACATTAAGGATGACTCTGTTTTTATTGAAGACCTCAACAGTTCCAACGGGACTTTTGTGGGTGGTGAGAAGATTACAACAAAAACTAAATTGAATAAAGGTGACATAGTCTTTGTTGGAGAACATCAAATAAGTTTTGTACCAATTGATACTTCTGTTGAGGAGAGAAGCACTCTTTCCTTTGATAATCCTGCTTTCTTCACACTCTATCAGCTGGGAAAACTTCTCCTGCGTTCAAATACAATTGAGGAGATACTTGAATCAACAATTGATCTCATTTTTCAGATGATCCCTGTGGAAACTATTTTTCTGTTTACGCCGGAAGAATTTGGAAAATACGAATTTTTTAAGAGCAAAGTGGGGCTTGAAAAGGGTAAACTTGTAACCCCTCTCATAAAAAAATATGTTTCCACTTTGAATGAACCTGAGCTTGTTTTTGACAGAGAATTTCTTGGAAATCTGGGAGTGGAGGTGTGCTGTCTCCTGCTTGTTCCCTTCAGGGATGAAGAGAATTTCCTGGGAGGAGTAGTTCTCATAAACAGCAGTGAAGATAGCCATCGTTTTAACACCATTGACAGAGAGATGATGATGGCTCTTGCAAATATGGTAACAATAGGGTTGAAGCTGGATAAACTGAAGGACGACATAAAGAGAGAGGCCATTTTGAGAAGCAATCTTGAGAGATTTCATTCCCCTGATGTTGTCAACCTGATATTGAAAGAAGCTTCAAGAAAAATGGAACTTGGAATTGAGGTCAAGAGGGTTGAAGCCACGATTCTATTTTCAGACATTAAGGATTTTACCTCTCTTTCGGAGAGACTCACCCCTGAGGAAATTGCTGATCTCCTAAACAACTATTTTGACATAATGACGGAGATAGTTTTCAAGCACAAGGGCAGTGTCAATAAATTCATAGGAGATGCCATAATGGCTATATTTGGTGCTCCATTTTCCTATGGTAATGATGCGAAGTTCGCAGTTGAGACTGCCATTGAGATGCTGAAGGCTCTTGAGGAATTTAACAGGACCATCTCAGAGGAAAAGAGATTTCAGGTGAGAATAGGGATCAACACCGGTGTGGTTGTTGCGGGAAATATTGGTTCAAAAAACAGGATGGAGTACACAGTTATAGGAGACGCTGTTAATGTTGCGAGCAGACTTGAAAATGCCGCCAAACCCAATTCAATTCTGGTGGGAGAGAGAACATTTGAATATACGAGAAACTACTTCGAGTTTGAAGATGTGGGTTATCTTGAATTGAAGGGAAAGAAACGAAAGGTTAAGGCTTACAGGGTTATTGTTTAACCACCTTTTTAAGATCTTCAAGAATCTCCTCTGTACTCTGGTATCTGTTGTCAGGATCTTTTTCAATACATTTAAGAATGATGGCTTCCAGAGATTTGGGAATTGAGGGATTGAATTTTGTGGGTGGAGGAGGTGGTGTGTGGATATGGTGATAACCCAGATCACCCTCTTTGAATGGTGGTCTTCCTGTCAGCAGTTCGTAAATTGTTATTCCAAGTGAGTAGATGTCGGTTCTGTGGTCCACAGGGTTGCCGAGAGCCTGTTCAGGGGACATGTAGTATGGTGTTCCAACAATTGTGGTTGTCACGCCATCCCTCAGCTCACTGATAGCTGCGGCAAGCCCGAAGTCCATGATTTTAACTTCCTTGTTGCTGGTCCACATTATGTTGGAGGGCTTTATGTCTCTGTGAACAATTCCCTTCTTGTGGGCATATCCGAGTCCCTTTGCTACCTGACCAAATATAAGTATCACCGCTGATACTGGAAAGGGCCCCGATTCATTGAGAATCTGCTTTAGCGTTTTACCCTCAACATATTCCATTGCTATGTAGATTGTTCCATCAGGTTCGTATCTGAGATCATAGAGAGTCACAATATTGGGATGGTTCAGAATTGCAGCTGCCTTTGCCTCTTTTATGAACCTTGAAATTGCCCTCTGATCCCGCTGAAACTGGGGAGGCAACTTTTTCAGTGCCACTATTCTTTCAAGGAGTGTGTCTTCTGCTTTGTAAACGATACCCATTCCACCTTTTCCAATTTCCTCAATTATTCTGAAACGCTCTCTGTGGGAAATTACAACTGTGCTGGCATTTACATCCACTTCTTCTGATAGAGTTGATTTAAGAGTTTTTTCCTTCTCCTTTAAGTGCTGTAATTTGACGGAAACATCTTTGTAGTCAAATACATAAGCATTTACCTTTTCAAAGTATTCCCTTGCCTTTGAAATGTTTCCAAGTTTCTCTTCAAGGGTTCCCAGTCTGTAGTATACTTCGGCGTAAAATTCGTTTTTTTCCCCCTTCATCTCAGTGAGAATTTTATATTTCTCGACAGCCAGATTGTATATTCCCTTTTCTTCAAATAGTCTTGCAAGATAGAAGGTTGCTGAGCGATAATGTGGATCATCAGGCTGTATTTTCTGAAAAGCCTTTATGGCCTTATCCGTCAGTCCCTTATTGTAGTAGAGTTCGCCGGCTTCAAAGTAGTTTCCCATCTTTTCGTATAGATGAATCGCCTTCCTTATTTCTCCGCTCTTTCTGTAATATTGAATCGCCTTTTCCAGAGCTCCTCCCCTCTCAAAGGACTCCGCCGCTTTGAGAAATTCTCCTTCTTCTGCATACAGTTCAGCTGCTTTGATGTATTCTTTGCCTGCATAGTACATATCAGCGGCATTTTTCCTTTTTCCTAATTCTTCCCATATAAGTGCTGCCTTGATGTACTCCTCTGCATTGGTGAAAGCCTTTACCGCTTCGAGTAACTGGCCCTTTTCAAGATAGAGTTCTCCCTTTAGCTTTTCGCTTTCCTTTTTCTGATTGATTTCAGCAAGGAGAGTAGCTGCCCTTTCCTTATCGTTGCCCTTAAGGTACATGTCAATAGCTCTTTTGATATTCCCCGCTTTTTCAAAAGCCATTCCTGCTTCTCTGTATTTTCCTGCAAAGAGATAAAGCTTTGCAGCATCTTCAAACTTACCTGTTCTGAAGAAAATCTCTCCGCCTTTTTCGGCGAGGGTCTGGAGTTTTGTCATAAGTTCGGGGTCAATTTCTCCACTTTTTACTGCGTTGTTGATGTATTTCTTTACAGCTTCTGCAAAGTTTGTTGTTTGTCCGCTTCTTTCATAAGCTTCAATGGCTTTTTCTATTAATCCATTGCGGAAAAAGAGGTCCCCCGCCTTTTGAAATTCTCCACCTCTGTAGAAAAGTTCTGCAGCATGAACAGTATCACCTGTCTCCATATAGAGTTTGGCTGCCAGAAGATATTTGCCGCTTTCTTCGTAGAGTTTTGCGGCA
>JALSQH010000216.1 GCA_026985515.1 bacterium | reverse complement strand
AGTAGAGGAAAGAATAGAAGAGATAAAAAAGAGGCTACACGAACACACCAAATGAGGCAAACTATAAAATGGAGGAACATATGGATAAACAAGCAAGTAAAGTAAGATTTAATTTTGAGCAAAAGGGCCCTTAATTTGACAAAATAAAAAAAGGTTTTATAATCTTAACAAAATAAAATTATGTTATATAATTGAATTTATAATGGTTAAGAACTAATAAGAACTAAAAAGATTTTAATTGGAGGGATTGAAATGTTACCACTTATTAAGAGAAATAACATTTTCCCGATTCCCGGCATAAATGAGAATCTAAACCTAAATAACAGGTTTTATCACATTCAAACAGAAGTTTTACCGAATAAATTAATTGTGTCCACGCATATTTATCACAAAGGTGAAATTATCTATAGCGATTTCGTTTCTTTCAAAAAATTCTATAATGATGAGACGATAACCAATGAGAATCTTAAAAGGGGAATAATAAAACTTGTCAAGATATTACATCAAAAAAGTCTTAAATGGCTAAAAGATGAAAACAATAAATCAGGATATGATAACCGTAATGAGAAATTATTTATAGAGTGGTTAATAAAAGTTGCCGAAAATATATCAAAAGAATATAGCCATGAAATAAAAGTATGCCATAAAAATAAGTCAAAAGTCATGAAAAGAATAAATTTCACTGAGACCCAAAACAAAGAGAGAGAAATTGTGGAATCTTTTTTAGAAAATTTAATTACACTTTCAACATCTATCTTAAAAAATAAAGTTAAATATTCTTTTTTTGAAACAAATTTAAATAAATATCTTTTTATCATTCATAGAGACAATGTAGGTATATTTAAATTTTATAAAAATTTCCCCACAGGAATCGTTACACTCGAATTGAACCGATATTTACCGCTGATTGAAAATTTAAACTAAAAGAGGAGAAATGAAATGGAACCGCAAATAAGTTCAATTATAAATGAGTTTGGATTGGATTCAATTTTAATATATAACGCAACAAGTGAGAAACTTGCAATATTCGGTGAAACCAATCTGGACAGTAAAGAACTTGTAAAGAAAATTTTAAGAAATTTTACAAGGAAACTCGAAGGTGAAAACTTTGATTTTTCAAATTATAGAGGTTTTATAGTAACTGACGACAAACACATTTTTTTCAATCAAAGTGAAACTTTTAGAGATTTACTAATAATAGCTATTACTGACAAATCAGATACAAGTTTCTTTGCAGTTGTTCTTGAAATTGAAAATCTCATGAGAACCTCTTGAATAGGTAATTATATTGACTTTTCCTGTAAACGTGATTATATTAATTATTGAAAATTGAAAGGAGGTTACAATGGGACGACAGGAAGTATTCGACAAAATCATTGATGAACTTTCTCATATTGAAGGTTCAGAGGGAGCTGCAATTGTTGGTACAGATGGAATGATCATAGCATCAAAATTGGATAAAAAATACGCCCAGGACAAAATCGCTGCATTGATTTCTCATGCAGTTAACACTGCAACGAAAGTTATAACAGAAGCTGCCCTTGGGAAACCAGACACCATCTCAATTGAAGGAACAGAAGGTAAAATAGTTCTTATGCATTCAGAAAAGGCAAAAGTATTCATCTTCGTCATTGGTAGCAAAGACATGAATCTTGGTCTTGTAAGAATGATGCTGGACGAAGCTGTGGAAGATTTTGATGAAACAATAGGATAATAGGCGGGGGATTCTTCCCCCCTTTTTTTCCTATCAACATTGAAGGAATCCCTATATGATAGTTGAGCTTATTCCAATTTTAACAGCGAGGGTAGAGGATTATCCTTTTACTGAAATCCGTCTGGATGAATTCCCCTGGAAACCCTATTACGAAAAAATAAAAAAAAAATATAACAAAGAATACCTTGCCATCAAAGCCGAAGGTAAAATTGTAGGGGGGATGCTGATTATATATCATGAAGATGACCTCCCCGAACTTCTGTTCTTTGAAATAGATAAATTTTATAGAGGAAAAGGATATGGTAAAGGAGCTCTTGACCTGCTAATCGACCATCTCAAAGAGCGGGGCTATAAGAAACTCTTCGTACAAACTGGAAGACCCCAAATATATGAGAGACTTGGTTATAAGTTTGAAAAAGTCGCTCAGAGAGGTTTAATTATGGATCTTTACGATCCATATCCCACCATCATAAAAAAAGCACCACTTACTCTGATATATACAGAAAAATTCCTAATCTATGACAATCCTTACAATCCGGAGAAAGCCGAAAGAATTGCATATACGATTAACTACCTCAGAATTAAGGGTATTTTACATAAACTAAACCTTATACCTCCGAGACCTGCAACAGAGGAAGAACTACTCAAGGTACACTCCAGAGAACTTGTGGAAAAAGTAAAAAAGGCATCAGAGACACTTACCCCTCTTGGACGAAACAACTTCGTAACAAAAGAAACCTACGACATTGCAAAATTAGCCTTCGGTGGTGCTCTGCTGGCTGGAGAAATAGTGGAAGAACACAAAAAAATTTTTGTGCTTGCCAGGCCACCTGGACATCATGCCACAAGAAACGAGGCCAAGGGTTTCTGCTTTTTCAACAATATGGCTGGACTGGCTCTTTCTCTCTTTGAAAAGGGATACAGGCCAATGATAATAGACTGGGACGCTCATCACGGTGATGGCACCCAGGAAATTTTATATGACAAACCAATCATGTATGTTTCCTTCCATCAGAGAAACCTTTATCCCAATACAGGTTCTGAAGAAGAAACCGGGGTTGGTCCAGGAAAAGGTTACACCCGTAACTTTCCATTACCACCACTTATTGAGGATGATGAATATCTTGAAAAATTTAAAATTGTTTATGACATTGCAGAGGAGTACAAACCTGACATTATACTTGTTTCTGCTGGACAGGATGCCCACAGAGATGAGAAAATGACAGGTCTTATGCTCAGCGAAAATGCCTACTATCAAATGGCAAAAATAATCAATGAAATCTCTGAAAAATTTGCTTCAGGAAGACTAATTCTTCTTCTTGAGGGAGGCTATAATCTGGAATCAGTTGCAAAGTGTAATTATGAAATAATAAGAGGTATTGTTGGAGATTAATGGCTCTTTATTAGCAATTTGTCCGAAAACTTTCATTTTACAAAAAAAAGTTTATAATAAAAGTATGGAAGGAGAATTTTTATAAAACTGGATTTTAAAAATGGGCCCATTAGAAGGAATTTTAGCTTCGCTGGAAGATGAATTAAAAGATTCCTTAGTTAGTACATTTATCTGGTCCAATAAAGAAAAAAAGATAGTAGCTGGAAAGAATTTTCATAAAAAAGGCGGTATATTAATCTCAGAGTTAACCTATAAAATTGAAAAATTACTCCATGATGGAAACTTTCCTAAAATTGGTGATTATTATTTGTTTGACCTTAAAAACGATAAAAAACTTGTGGTGATACCAAATGATCACTATCAATGGAGTATACTTTTTGATTCCGTGAAAATCCCTCTTGGCTTATTCTTAAATGTCATTCTGCCTGAAATGATAAAGAAATTCAATAATATTTTCAAAGAGGATAACAGAAAATGAGTTACAGAATAGCCGTCATAGATGACGAGGACAAGATATTGTCACAGTATAAATCATTTCTTGCTGATAAATATAACATTAAATTGTACAATAATCCCTTTTCTTTGATTAAAGAATATTCTCCTGACAAATATGATCTCATTATAACCGACTTAGTTATGCCAAAAATGGATGGGATTAAATTGATTAAGAACATTAAACAACGCAATCCTATGCAAAAATTTCTTGTAGTGAGCGGATACTTAAATGACAAAGTCGCAAGGAGAATTGCAGAAATTGGTATAGATTACATGTTAAGCAAACCAGTAACCAAAGAGCAATTAATTGAATCAATAGAATTCCTATTATCAAGAAAAGATGAAGAAACTCCAGTAACAGGAAAAGTAAAAATTGATCTGCCAACTCTACTCTCAGTAGTCGGATTTGAAAAGGGAAGTGCGAGAATAAAGGTAGTTTCAAGGGAAGGGGAAGGAGAAATTTACATACAGGACGGGAATCTGATAAGATGCAACTTCGGTGACCTGACAGGAGTTGATGCTTTAAAAAAGATTCTTTCACTTAAGAGTTATTTTTACGAACAACTGCCATTCAAAAATGTTAAACCTGAGGTAATAGCTCCAATTGAATTTATTCTTATGGAATCATCAAGACAGATAGATGAAGAGACAAGAAATTTAGGAGAAAAACAGAAAGAAATTATTAAAAGCAATGAGCAAGATAGCGAGGTAACAAAGGTAGAGCAAATACTTCAAGATATTTTCGGAACATCGTTATTAAACATTGGAATTGTTCATATTTCAAGTTCTCCTGAAGTTGTATTTAAAAAAGGTGATAAAGGTGATTTTATGGCAAATTTTATATCTATTTTCAACACATACCATAGAATAGAAAAAGAAATTGGATATCCACCGATAAAGGAATATGTCCTGATTCAGTTGGCGAATCAAAATTTATTGATTCTTGCCACCATCGAAAATTTTCTCTTGGGAATGGAGATAAGTTCTAATGAGTTAGAAACGGGATATTTAATAAACGTCGGAATACCTGACTTTTTCACTCAATTTAAAAACCTTCTTACAAGATAAGAGCCTTTCATTCTTCCCCCATCACTGTATAATATTCAATTATGCAGGGAAGGGATTTTTCAAAGCTGGTTGAAGATCTCAATCTGGATGAGGAACTCATTAACAGAATAAAAAAAATAGATAAACTAACGGATCTTTTAAACCTTTTTTCAACTGCTACCGCCATCAAAGAGAAACACTTTACCAATAAAATTGAATTCTGCGCCATTGTTAATGCCAAATCGGGGCTGTGTCCGGAGGATTGCGCCTTCTGCGCCCAGTCATCTGTGTCAAAAGCAAAAATGCCCATCTATCCTCTTATGGAACCTGAAGAAATTCTTAACAGGGCACTGATTGCAAAGAAAGGGAAAGCAAGGCGTTTCTCCATCGTCACAAGTGGAAGAGGCTCCTTTACCAAAAGACAAAAGATGAAAATCCTAAAGGCAGTTGAACTCATAAGAGAAAAGGCAGAGATTCTTCCAGACGCATCCCTCGGTGTGATAGATGAAGATTTTCTGAAAGATCTGAAAAATGCAGGACTCTCAAGATACCACAACAACCTCGAAACATCAGCTTCATACTATCCCAGAATTGTTACAACACACAAACAGGAGGATAAAATAAGAGTTCTTGAAAAAGCAAAGGAAATAGGTCTGGAAATATGTTCAGGAGGGATCTTTGGTCTGGGTGAGAGTTTTGAACAGAGAATAGAAATGGCTCATCAGTTAAAAAAACTTGATGTTGACTCAATTCCAATAAATTTTCTCCATCCCATTCCTGGAACACCTCTTGAAAACGCTCACTATCTAACCCCCCTCGATGCGTTAAAAAGTGTTGCAGTATACAGACTAATATTTCCCGATAAACACATTCTTATTGCTGGAGGAAGAGAATACCTTATGGGTGATCTGCAATCTTATCTGATCCTTGCAGGTGTATCCGGACTCATGGTGGGTAACTACCTCACCACAAAAGGAAGAAATTTTGAAGATGATATAAAAATGGTCACTAAACTGGGGCTGGAAATATTATGAGCTGGTTAGAAAAGTGGATAATGGAAAAAATAGATGAAATAAAACAGAAGGGTCTCTACAGGGAATTGAGGGAAGTATCCTCACCCCAGCGAAGCAGAATCATTATAAATGGCAGAGAGGTTATAAATTTTTCATCAAACAACTATCTTGGCCTCGCATCCCATCCCGAAGTGATAAAAGCTCTGGTTAATTCTGCGGAAAAATGGGGTGTAGGTTCTGGCTCGGCGAGACTGATTGTTGGTAATCATTCACCACACAACCAGCTGGAAAAATATATAGCTGAGTTTAAAGAAAAGGAAGCTTCACTGGTTTATACAAGTGGCTATCACACAAATGTCGGTATTATAACAGCCCTGATGGGTAAGGAGGATGAAATATTCAGCGATCAGCTCAACCATGCATCTATCATAGATGGTTGCAGACTGAGTAAAGCAAAAATAAGCATCTACAGACATCGCGACACAGGACACCTGGAAGAACTCCTTTCAAAAAGCAGGGCAGAAAAAAAATTGATAGTCACAGACACAGTTTTCAGCATGGATGGAGATCTGGCACCTTTAAAGGAAATAGTTGAAATTGCCGGGCGGTACAATGCCGCTGTAATGGTAGATGAAGCACATGCAACGGGAATTTTCGGCCCAGAGGGAAGAGGACTTGCCTTTCATCTGGGTCTACAAAATGAAATTGAAATACACATGGGCACCCTTGGCAAGGCTGTGGGAGTTTCAGGAGGATATGTGGCTGGAAGCAAAAATCTAATCAATTTCCTTATTAACAGGAGCAGAAGCTTTATTTTTACCACCGGCTACCCGGTTCCACTTGCGTCTGCCATTATAAAGGCAATGGAAATAATGAGAAAAGATGAAAGATTGAGAAAAAAATTATGGGAAAACATCAGATTCTTTGAAAAGAGGGCAGAGGAACTATTCAAAAGGGAGATTCATCTCTCATCCCAGATAGTCCCTGTTATCATTGGGAGGGAGGAAACCACGCTTAAGATATCAGCGGATCTGTATGAGAAGGGATTCTTTGTGGGGGCAATAAGACCACCAACTGTACCTCCTGGAACCTCAAGGCTGAGAGTATCTCTTATGGCCACCCACACTTTCGAAGAAATATCTGATCTTCTTGAATCTCTCCTCTCCCTGGGAAAAAAATATGGAATTACCCTCAAAATAGGGGTATAATAAATTGACATGAGTATCAAAGAAAGAGTGATTGAAGCTGTTGATGGAATCAAAATCTTACGAGGTGAGAAGATCTTTTCGCCTGTGAATCCAAAAGGATACTACATCTTTGACTGCAACACCACCATAGTGGAAGGAGAAAATGGTAAGTTTGTGGATCTTATTGATCCTGGCTTTTACAGAAAAAATGATCCTCTCTTTGAGGAGAAAAAAGAATTTTTTGAGTCACTCAATGTCAGAAATATTTTTCTTACCCACCGTCACTTTGATCATTTCGCCATAATGAATGTTCTGAAATATTCCGGAAAAGTTTTCGCATATCCCATAACAGATGAGGCGATCCAGTATCATCCTGGTTTCACCACAGGCCATATAAATTTTTTTGATGTTATGAAAACATATTTTGACATTGATCCTGCACTGCTGCGACACTATCAGGCAGAATTCATTGAAGAAGGAGAAGTTGAAATTGGACGATTCAAATTCAGGGTTATCCATACCCCCGGTCACACTCCAGATTCCATTACCTACTTCCTGGAAGACAAGGGACTGGCAGTGGTGGGAGACCTTCTGGTTGCTTTTGTCCGAAAAAATGGAGAGGAATTGATTAAAGCCGGCACTCTGAGACCTCAGGGGTCAAACTGCTTTGATCTTTTCAGATCACTTGAAAAAATAAAGGAGCTTCCTGTAAAAATGATAGTTCCAGGTCATGGTGTACCTATATTAAATGAAGAAAAAGTGGAAAAGATAAAAAGGGAACTACCTCATCTATTCTACAACGTGGTGCATGAATACATCCACTCAAAAAGTCAGGGTGAAAGATTCAGAGTTGAAAAAGGGAAAAATT
>JALSQH010000215.1 GCA_026985515.1 bacterium | reverse complement strand
CTTCAGATACCAGCTTCAAAGATATGATCTTTCCATGCGATAATCCTTCAGATTTTGCACATTTCTCATTCACCTACACAGGATTTCCAACCATCACAGAAATTCCTAAAGATGGTATTGAAAGCAAGAGCCTTTACATTGCTTTTCAGGATCCTTCTTTTAACAACCTTCTCTATCTGAATTTCGACAGTGACCATGCACCACCCGGTGCAGATTCTGTTCTGAATCCTGATCTTCTTGGTAGCGGTCTGGAAAAGGCAAATCTGTATAATCTTAATGTACTGCTTCAGATTTATCTCAATCTTGCAGCATCTCTAATACACTGATTGATATGAAGAAAAAAGATAGACTGTTCAAAATGGCAGGAATTTTCCTCTTGCCATTTTTTTTCCTCATAAGCTGTCACCGCAATCTGAAGCCTGATTTCTCTATCCTGCAGGCAAAGGTACAGCTTTACAACAAATTTCTCATCTGGCAGAAATTTGATGATGCAGAAAAGATGATGGATACAGGGTTGATTCCTGCTTTTGAAAAAACCATTCAGAACAAAAGATACACCTCAATTAAAATAATCAAAATCAAACCCGTTGGAGAGGGGAAAGAAGCAGAAGTAATCGTTAAGCGCGAGTATTACTACATGTATGATAACAGAGTCAGAAAGGAACTCATAAAGCAGAAGTGGAAATACAGGGGAAAAAGAGAAAACTGGGTGCTTGTGGGAGAAGAAAGACTTTAATCCTTTCTACCCCATGGACCTGATCTGTAGAAGTGTTCCTTAACCAGTTCCTCAGGATATTGCCGGTAAAATTCCTCTGGAGAGAATTCAAACTTGAAATTTGTGCAGTACTCTTCAAGGATAGAATAAGCCTTTTTTATCTCCCTCATCTTCTCAGCACAGATATCGGGATCATCCTGACACAGATCAGGATGATACTTTTTGCTGAGTTCTCTGAATCTCCTCTTTATATGTTTGAAGGAGATTCTTCCCTTCAAGCCAAGTATTTCAAGGCTCCTTTGAATATCTTCATATCTCATGCTTCTAATTATATCACAGGAGTGAAAAGTAACAAGTTGCAGGGAAATCAAATGTGCTTTCTTTTACTGGCATGAAGGACGGTTACACCTACTATTTTTCCACCTTCATACCTTATAATAATATCATCATCAGTCAACTCAGCATCATCAGCGTGACTGGGTTTTTTGAAGTTAATGTACAGTACATCTGCTTCTCTATCATAGGAAGTCCAGATCCTGCTAAAAGGAATTTCCACCAGGTCAGGGACAAGTTCAAGTATTTTTTTTATTTCGAGCGTTCCCATACTTTCCTTCTCCTTTTTAACTGTCTTTCTTTTCTTGTTAAAAACGCAGTAATAATAAAACCATCATTGCTACTACACTCTTTATAAACTGCGACTAAAAACTTTCCTTTTTCAACCTTTCTTACAGCTATTAATTCCTCCTCTTTTCCCTCATATATTACATCAGGATCTTCAACTGTCTCCAGGATATCATAATACAACCCTGCCATTTCGGAATGTTCTTCAGTGATATGTATCCACCGCTCTTCCGTCAACCGTATGGGAACACCATTTTTTGATCTAACTATTTCCATACCACACTTATATTGTAGGGAAATATTATTAAACAGTCAATCACCATTTTCCACCTCAACGCAGATTCTTGCTCTTCTTCCTCTATTCTCAGAAATAAATTAGCCAAACTTGC
>JALSQH010000214.1 GCA_026985515.1 bacterium | reverse complement strand
TAACCGGAATCCCCCAGCTCACAGCATCCATAACCTTACCGCTTCGGGCAAACTTATTGTAGGAAAAAGGTGCAGGGAAATAGAGAAGAAGAGGTGAGAGACTAACTAATCTTTTTTTAATCCCATCTCTATCAAGAAAGTAGACTTTAACCCTACTGTCAGCATAGATATTGTATTTAGCAGAAAAAGATTTCCATTCCTCTTCCCTGACAAAAAAATGCCAATTTATTCCATCCATTTTTTCTTTTATCAGTTCAGCTACAACAGGCATATCATAATGACCAATCAATCCACCCATATAAATTACATCAAGATTTCCATGTGAATAAGTGAGACTTAGAAATTCACTATCAGCCCCGGGGGGTAATTCAACAAATTTCCTCTGGAAAATCTCATAGCCTGGAATCTCCTCTGCCATCTTCAGTGAAGGAACAAAAATTCTGTCAAGATAAAGGTAGTAAAGATAGTACTCAAGAATATAAAAAGGCTTAATTAGAAGTCTTTCAAGGAAGTTATAATTTATACTCATCAACTCTGGAAAAAGCCAGTGAACATCGCGGACAAAAATTCCGCAAGGAATGTTTTTTCTCCTCAAAATATAAAAAAAATCGCTCCAGAAAAGAAAATTTTCCCAAAAATATTTTTTTCCATCTGCAAGAAAAAGAGGCACAGTCAAATTCTCCCCATAAGCAAACTCAACCTCTGAAAAATCAATTCCACTGAGCTTACTTCTCCTCTCATCAATTCCTCCTGAAATAACCTGTGGCACATATCCAGCATTCTCAAAAGCCTTTCTCAATCTTAAGGGTCTTATACTTGAAGCAAATTTTTCACTCCACTTGAGATGGGCCGGGTAGAAAAATATCATCTTTTTCATACCAGAAATTTTATTCCGGTACAGGAATAAGTCAAAATAACCCTTTGACTATTCTGTCAACTTTTTATATACTCACTTTAAAAAGGAGACGATGATGCGGGAAAAGTTTATAAAAAAAAGCAAAAATGTCAGTAAAATTAAGCCAATTTCTTCAATCATAAAAGAGTTTCTTTCCAGTGGTGACACCATTCACTTTTCCACAATCAATGCAGCCCCATTACGATTAATCATGCAAATTGTTAAAGATTTTTGTGGAAAAAATGTTAAATTCAATGTTTCAATGGCGGGGCTCATAAACACATCTTTGACTCTATTCCACTGTGATCTGATTGATACAGCAATTACCACCTTTCTTGGAGAGGGTTATCCCACACCTGGTCCCAGCCCTATTATCCAGAGAAAATTTCAGCAGGGTTCTCTGAAAGTTGAAAACTGGAGCATGCTGACTCTACCGCTGAGATTACTTGCGGGAGCATTTAACTGGGAGTGGATACCTACAAATTCCCTGATCAGGTCCTCACTTTTCAATGATCTCAAAGAGAAAAAACTGGTAAGGGAAATTGAGGGTGAGAGTTCCCAGATTCTGATCAGGAAGTACCAGCCTGACTGGGTATTTGTTCATGCCATTGCTACAGATGAAGAGGGGAATCTTCTCCTGCCGCCGCCGAGAGGGGAGTCACCTCTCCTGGCCTTTGCTGCAAAAAAAGGGGTTATAGCCACAGCAGATTACCTTGTTACAAGGGATTTTGTTAGAAGATACCCGGGTTTTGTTGGAATACCCTCTGACTATGTGAAAGCTGTATCAATCTGTCACTTTGGATCACACCCCGGAGGAATAATAGTGATGGG
>JALSQH010000213.1 GCA_026985515.1 bacterium | reverse complement strand
CTTTTCGAAATGGGGGGTGAGTAGAGATAAAAGGAAGGTATGCTTAAATTCATCTCGTCCAGAATCCTTTTGATCATGTTTCTTATTCTTTTTGAGGCAGATTTTGAAATCTTCCGGTTGTAGCGGCGAAGAGATTCCATGTACTTTTTGTGCTCCTTTGATATGAATTCCAATTCCTTTTCCAGCCGCTGCAGCTGTGCATTTACACTTTGAAGGGATGCGGAAAACTTCTCTTCAGCTTTTGAGAGAGCCTGATTGAAGTGGGAGAGTTTGCTGAGCAGATCCTCAGCCTCCCTTATTACCGATTCTTTATCCATATTTTGAAGATTCTTCCTCAATTTTTCGATTTCTCTCTTCAATCTTCCTGAGGAGAGATTCCTATATGCCTCAGAGTTTACAAATTGATCTGGAAGGTGGTAAGGAGTTGTTTCGTTGATGAAGTTCTGTAGCTCACTCAGTTTTTGCTGAAGATCTCTCAAGGTATCTTCAATCTCCCTAAATATTTCCGGGTCATGGGATTGCCTGTACTGATTTATTAGATCCTGTAGCTTTTCCCTCAGGAAATTTATCTGGTCCTGATACAACCTTATTTGCTGAAATCTTTCATCTTTTAGTAGGTTATCTAATTTCAGTATCAGATGTTCCAGCACTTCAATATCTCTTAGTTTTCCTTTGCGGGGGACGGGTAGAGAAGCAAGTTTTCTCCTGAGGATTTCAAAAAAGGCTACCACCTCTTTTGAAGTAAATTGATCATTTCTGAGTTCGGGTAGCAGTATGCTGATCTGTTGAATTATCTGAGTCCTGAATTTTTTCCACATCCCTGACTTTTGCTCATTGTAAACAATTATTCTTATGGAGAGATCAAGAGCATCCACTAAGAGATCGAGGATGTGCTGTTCCTTTCTGAGCAGTTTTCTGTGCGCTTTTACGGGACTGAATATCTCAATTTTTATTTCTCTGCTTTTTCCGATCCCGGGTCCGTTGAAACTATTGTTATCCTCTGCTTCAAAGTGAATGACCACCGTATCTCCCTCGTGAAAACCGTCCTTTTCCGGGTCAAAATACCAGATTTTCTCAACATATTTTTCACCTTCATTTAACTCCAGTTCCTCTTCCTTCTTTTCGTTTCCTGTTAACATTACAGCTTTCAACTTCTGAATACCATAGTTATCAGTTACTCTTACCCTGAATTCAACCTTTTCTCCCAGTTTTACAGTTAGATTTTTCTCGGGCTTGAGAATCTTTACATCAGGAGGTTTATCTTCTCTGAGAGCAAAAAAAGGTTGTGTTGAGTCGGTGTAAATTTTACTCTTTTTTACAAGTAAGATTTTGTACTTCCCGTTTTCAATAGGAGTAAAGGAAGTGAGAAAAATATCCCCGTCCCTTTTGAAGTAGATACTTCTTCCACCCGGAGTAACCAGTTCAGCTTTATCCACCTCAACTGTCGTTGAGAATTTTATCGTCACCGTTGAACCCATGAGCAGGGGAATTTTTTCCACACCTTCAAGTTCATACGGTTTCTGTCCGGTGTAGGGTGGAGGTTTTATTTCAAAATTCAGGTCGGTTACCCAGCTAACAATTGCAGTACCACTGCCACTTTTTTCCTGATTCAATGAAAAAATTATTCTGAAAAAGGTTGAGGGAGAATAGATTACAGTGAAAAAAAAGATTAAAGTTGTCGCAATTAAATTCTTCTTGATGGCTGGTGGTAGAATTTTTATCTCTTTCTCTGTGTGGGGTTGAAGCTTTTTTATGAGAATCCTTTTTACGGTGGGATCATCTATAGTCTCTCCGGAACTCAGCAGATTATGCGGAATGGAGAGTTCTTTCTCCATTTTGAGGAGAAATGTGTCACGGGGGAGTTTCCACATTGCAACGCAATTTTTAAGTAGAAGATAAAGGGAGTGGGAAATCAATAGTCCGGTAATAATCATGTTGGTCAATGGTTGTGTGGGTGAAAGGATAAGGTTGTAAAGGAGGAGAATTTCCAGAGAAATCAGGTAAAAAGGAAGTTTCCTTAAAAATTCAACTGAACATAATTTAACAGAGAATTTTCTTCTGTTTTTCTGAAACCATCTTTTGTAATTTTCTTCAATCATAACTCAATGACCATTCCATCGTATGAAGGTTCAACGTTATCTGGAAGTTCATTTTTCAGTTTTTCATGATCAAAATCGTGGCTCATATGAGTGAGATACGCCTTTTCAGGAGAAATCACATTTATAATTTCAATTGCTTCCGATAGAGAAAAATGTGTGGGGTGTGGAGAGTATCTCAGAGCATCAATGATTAAGACCCTGACTCCCCTGAGTTTTTCCATGCTTTCATCAGGGATCCTGTTACAATCGGTGAGGTAAGCAAAATCTTTTAACCTGAATCCAAGGACCCTCATATTTCCATGGTACAGTGTTAATGGAATAAAGACAAGTCTACCGATCTTGAAGGGTTCGTTCTCTTTCACCTCTTCTGGAATCAGCCACGGTTTTCCACCTCCTGGAGCAGATTTCCCATCAAATATATATGAGAATCTTCTTTTAATTTCTTCAAGATGTTCTCTGTAGGAATAGATTGGAATTGGACCCATTTTCAGAAAATTAAAGATTCTCAATTCATCTATGCCGTGGAGGTGATCGGCATGAGTGTGGGTGTAAATCACCGCATCAATTCTGGTAATCCTTTCCCTCAAAGCCTGAAATCTCAGATCGGGGGTTGTGTCCACAAGAATATGAGTTTCATCTTCAACAATGTAGATACTGCTCCGAGTTCTTTTATTCTTGGGGTTTTCAGATCTGCATACCTCGCAGCTGCATCCTATTACGGGAACCCCGGTAGATGTTCCAGAACCCAGAACAGTGATCCTCATCAGAACAGAAACCTTACTCCAGTTAAGATACCCATATCGATACTCTTTTCCGCACCAGTATGGTCAAATTCAATACCTGAAAAGAAGGATGTTATTTCTGTGACAGAAACTTCCACCAGAAGAGGAACGGAAAGAATAAATTTATTGTTGAGCTTCCCTCCTCCTATTCCCGCAGAAACCTGAAAGACCCTCCCATAATCGCCATTCCATATGGGAAAAAGTCTGTTGATTCCAATTTTGAATCCTGAATATTTGAACTCATCCATTATTAATGAGAACTTCCCTTCAAAGTTTTTCCCGGGATAAAAAAGGAGTGAGAGGTTTTCGTAAGTGGTATGATGAGAGAAGCTGGAGAGAATATCGAATTGTGCAGAAAATCTTTTAAGGTTGAGAATGATTCTCTTGCTGTGACCCTCTGAGTCCACTTCTTTTCTTGTGGCAAAGTAAATGTTGAATCTCTCATCAGAGGGAAAATAATTCACAGGAAATTTCCATTTTATTATGCCCGGAGTTGATATTTTCCTTTTCCCATCTTTTCTCACTAGAAGGAAGTGGTATCTGTCAAGAAGAGAAGTTGATGCAAGCATGAAAAGAATGGAGGAGGAAATGGTGAGGGGATGCAGGGTTGAGGGGAGGGCAGGGGTTGCCAGTAAAAGTGAGATTCCTCCACCAAAGAAGAGGCTTTCCCATAATCCATTGCCGGGATGATTACTGAATAAAGTTCTCTGCAGAGGTCTGTAACCACTCTTTGTAATGAGGATTGAATACTCCTTGAATGGTGAATCTTCGTTAATTATAACTGGAGTTTTGCCCACAAGCTTACCATCAATGTTGAGAAAGGCACCGGGAGGGTCGGTGGTAATAAGAACTTCATGAGAAGAGAGCAGAGAATTTGAGCATGTGAAGATCAGCAGAATCAGGATAAAAGTCTTTTGGAAAGAATTTCTCTCATTATTTCTGATGTTCCGCCTCCTATCGTATATAGTCTAACATCCCTCAATATTCTTTCAATGGGGTATTCCCTTGTGTATCCATAACCCCCCAGAAATTGCAGAGCCTCGTTTGCCACTCTTATGGCCATCTCCCCTATCCAGAGTTTGGCCATTGTTATTTCGGTTAGTGTATCTTCACCTGATACATATTTGTCAATTACATAGTACAGGAATCTTTTGCTTACCTCCACCTCTGTCATAAGATCCACCAGTCGATGTCTTATTGCCTGTAAGTCTATTATCTTTTTACCAAATGCCTCTCTCTCCTTCACGTACTTGAGTGCTATTTCGAGGGCATATTCAGCAGCAGCCTGAGCCATAACTGCTCCCGATAACCTCTCAGTTTCAAAGCCCTTCATTATGTAGTAAAACCCCATGTTTTCTCCCCCTATCCTGTTTTCTACGGGCACTCTACAGTTATCAAAAAATAGTTCAGCGGTGTTGGATGCCCAGTTGCCCATCTTTTTTATGTGTTTCCCCACAGAGAAACCTTCAGTTCCTGTATCAAAAATAAGGAGGCTTATACCTCTGTGCCCCTTCTCAGGTGCGGTTTTAACTGCAAGGGTTATATAATCAGCAATGGCTCCGTTTGTTATGAATGTTTTGCTTCCATTTACAATGTAGTAATCACCTTCTCTTTTGGCGGTCGTTTTTATGGCAGCAACATCTGAACCAGCCCCTGGTTCTGTTATTCCTATTGCAAAAATCTTTTCACCGGAAAGAGCCGGTTTCAGGAATTTTTCCTTCTGCTCCTCTGTCCCGAAATGGTAAATTGCAGGTGTTGCCATGTCAGTTTGTACCAGTATGCTCAGCAGCATTCCAAGTGACCCACCCCTTGCCATTTCTTCAATAAATACAGTTTCATAGGTAAAGTCCAGACCGGCTCCTCCATATTTCTCGGGGTACTTTATCCCCAGGAATCCCAGTTCCCCCAGCCTTTTGAAAAGCTCTCTCGGGAATTCTTCCTTTTCATCCCATTCAGTTGCATATGGTTTGATTTCCTTTTCAACAAAATTCTTAACCGTCCTTCTGAAAATTTCATGCTCCTGCGTAAAAATGTTGCACCTCACAGCGATTCCTCCTCTTTTTGAAGTAATTATAGCAATTAAAATAAGAAAGGGGAATTTTCTTTACATTTTCACAGAAATTCAATAAACTAAATGAGTGATGAAAAAATCTGTGCTTTTTCACCTCTCTGTTCTCATATTCTTTGCCGGTTGTATGGCTACAAACAGGGTGGAGAGTGTTTCAACTTCGAAGATGGAGAAAAATAGCAGAGTGGGTGTTATCTATTTCTCAAATCTGTCCGGTTATCCCAATGCAGGTATTGTGGTGGCAGAGGCCATTACTTCCCTTCTTTATTCTCTTCCCATCAGGATAGTTGAATCCTCAAGAATTTCGGAAGCTGTACCGGAGTACAGAATTATTGATTTGAATGATCCTCTTAAACTGGAATATGCAGGCAGGAAGCTTCACCTGGATTACATAATTTATGGGTATGTTGAGGAATATGGTTACAGATCAAGCGGTTATGGGGAGAGGTCTTCACCCGTAATTTCATTCTCTGTGTACATATTCGATGTCAAAAGAAAAAAAATTGTTTATAAAGGATTCTTCCACACTTCATCTGAGAATGTTGCAGGAGTTGGTACCGATCCACTACTTCTTCTTTTGAAGGATGTAACAAAATGGTTTTATCAGGATTTGAAAGAAAAACTTTTTTGATTCTGGCAACATTACTTTTATTGCTGTATTCATGTACCTCCCCATCTTTCAATGTAGTTGCACCTCTCAGAGAACTGCCACCTTCTGCGAGATGCGTGGCAATTTATCCTTTCAGAAATTTGAGTTCTGTTCCTGATGCTGGTGTGGTTGTTTCTCAGATTTTTTATGATGTAATTTCGCGGAGAAGGGGATGGAATGTTGTAAACTGGGATACGGTTGTGAGGTTAAGAGAGGCAAAGATTGTAAAACTGTCCACTCCCCCTACCAATGAACAAATTGCTCAGTTTGGCAGAAAGATAGGGGCCGGCAGCGTATTATATGGATCTGTTCTGAATTTCAATTACAGATTTACCGGTACTGGGGTACTGGTTCCGGTTGTCTCATTTTCTGCCAAACTTATTGATACAGCTACAGGGAGAGTAATTTGGAGTGGTCTCACATCTGTAATAGGAAGTCTGAACGATTCAGTGGTAACCCTTGCAAAGAAGGTGGTTGGAGGAATGGTGGATGATATTGAGAGACGAACGGGTAAAGGAAGGTATGAATGTAATCTACAGAAAAATATCTGGACAATTGCAGGAAAGACTGGATTTTTCAGGGTAAGGAAAAAGGTAAAAAAATATGGCAAACTTGCAGAAAGGATTTACAATCTGATAAACACAAGGGACAGATTTATTCTTGAAGGCGTAAAGTTTATTGATAGAAGCAGCAGACTAACTCCAGAGAGCTATCAAACACTTGATGCGCTGGGGGAGGTACTTGTGGATAATCCTTCTATCAGGTTGAGAATAGAGTGCCATACTGACCTTTCAGGGAATTCAGCTCTGGATAGAAAAGTAACAGAAGATCAGGCAAAAGTCCTTTTCCAGTATCTCATTTCCAGGTTTAATATTTCTCCCAACAGGTTGCAGGTAATCGGAAAAGGGTCAGATTATCCTTTACTTCCCAATATCAGCAGAAGAAATCGTCAGCTGAACAGAAGAGTAGAAGTGGTGGTTTTGAGCCGATAAAAAATCCCGATCCCGCCGGCGGCGGGATCGGGAGGGGATCAATGAAGGGAGGCAGGGAGGTGCTTACAGTTCATTTAGACATATATATTTGAACATATGTTCACTAAAATTTCAAGGCAATTTTGAAACCCTCATGGATAGCGTCCGGAAGCTTCCTCACTTTTCTGGCATCCCCGATCAGATGGATATGATCACCAAATTTTTCCTTTAACTGCTCATAAAGTGAATTTTCAGGCCTGTACCCAACAGCGAGAACAACAGTATCTGCCGGAATCTTGTACCTGCCTTCTGCTTCACTTTCCACTACTACTCCATCCTCTTCAATTGCCACTGCTCTGGTCTTAACTAACATTTTTACACCGGCTCTGGAAAGTTCCTTTAAGGCCACCCACCTTGTGGATTTCCCTATATCCCTTCCAATACTGTCCAGCATTTCAACTATTGTTATCTCTTTAAAGCTTTTCTGAATCAGTTCCTTAACCCGTTCACAATCTTCCGCTTCCCACTTGAGGAGAAATTTACTCTGCTCACCATTTATCTGAGTCTTATCCACTATGTAAAGAGCCACATCCACCCCCACAGCTCCACCCCCAACAATTACGATCTTTTCACCCAGTACAGCTTCCCCCCTCAACACCTCTTCACCTTTAACGACCAGGGGTAGATCAACCCCCTTAATTGGAGGTACAATGGGGATTCCCCCTGTGGCGATAACCACTTCATCAGGTTTTTCGCTTATTATGTCCTCTGGTGTTGCTGGTCTGTTGAGTTTAAGCTGAATTTTGAGTCTTTCAACCTCACCACGATAATAATCTATCAACCTTGCGAATTCTTTTTTATCTGGTGGAGCAGATGCCACCTCTAACTGCCCTCCAATCTTTTCTTTCTTCTCATAAATTACAACCTTGTGTCCCCTCTTTGCAGCAGTTATGGCAGCGCTAAGACCTCCTGCTCCTGCTCCCACCACAACTATCTTTTTCTGTTTCTCAGCAGGTGGAAGAGTATCATCTGTCATTTCATTTTCCTTCCCCACAAATGGATTGACAGTGCAGCCAACTTCCTGACCGAGAAAAACCGCATCAAAACACATCTGATTGCAGGCTATGCATGGCCTTATCTCATCAACCCTACCCTCCTTTGCCTTTTTTATCAGATAGGGATCAGCAATGAGAGGTCTACCAAAATTTACCATGTCACCCCACCCATTCCTCAGAAGCGATTCTGCCAGGTCCAGAGTTGCTATTCTATTTGAGATTATAACAGGTTTCCCCGTAACCCTCCTGATACCCTGTGCGAGATACGCCATGCCTGCTCTGGGAACTGCTCCAGTTATCTGGGGAACATGAGTTTCATGCCATCCCCCTGTTACATTTATGAGATCAACTCCAGCTTCAGCAAAGTATTTAACCGCCTCCAGAATGTCCCTTGAGGTATTTCCACCTCTCATAAAGTCACTTCCCCCCTGTCTTAGAATGATGGGAAAATCCTCCCCAACAGCTTCTCTAACTTTCTTTATAACTTCTACTCCAAATCGTGCCCTGTTTTCCAGACTCCCACCATATTCATCATTTCTTAAATTGGTGAGGGGTGATAAAAACTGGGAAATGATATATCCTGCTGATCCGAGGATTTCCACAGCGTCAAATCCGGCCCTTTTTGCTCTGTAAGCAGCTTCTGCAAAATCGTCTTCAATTTTCTTGATTTCATCCACAGTAAGTTCCCTGGGTGTTTCCTTTGTCAATTTTGAAGGAACAGGGGAGGGAGCAACTGGCTGTTCCCCTATCAGAAAAGAAAAGGCGTATCTACCTGCATGATATAACTGAGCTGCCACTTTTGTTTCGCTCACTCTGTGAATTTCATCTGTAAATTTTTTCAGGCCCGGAAGGAATTTGTCATCATGCAATCCCACCAGAATTGGTCCTCCGGCTGTCTTATCAATACTGCATCCACCAATAACAATTAATCCAACCTCTCCCTTTGCCCTCTCCCTGTAAAATGCTATGAATTTTTCGGTAATTTCTCCTCCTGGTGTGTAGTGAAGATGCATGGAAGGCATACCGGCTCTGTTTGGAATTTCCATCTTCCTTATCCTGATGGGTGAGAGCAAAATTTTGAATCTTTCCATCTTTTTCTCCTTTCTTTGCTTTGCTATTCATTATAAATTATGTATTTCTTGAAGACAAATCAATTAAATTGACACGGTAAAAAAAGTGTGCTACCTTTTTTGAAAAAGAGGAGGTTCTTATATGAGGAAAGCAGTATTTATTCTTGTTTTACTCGCTTTTTTTGCAATTACATCCTGCAGCAAAAAAGAAGAGAAGGAATCCCCTGTTGATTATTATTCGGCTCATGTGGGCAAGGTGCTAAAAAGTTATGGTGAGGGTATACTTGCTCAAATGGATACAGATTATGGTCCTCTCTACGTGCTGAGGGTGAAGGGAACTCATTACGAGATGGGATACCAGTATGGATATTTAGCTGGTGATATGATAGCTGGTACCTGGTGGAGTTTTATGAATTATCTTGGCAACGAACTTGGTGTGGGTCCCGACATGGCAAACACCATTTTTGGTCAGTTACTGGATATGGCATGGTCTCAGCTTTCACCATATGTTCCCCACGAGTTTCTGGAGGAGATTAAGGGTATACAGGATGGAGCAGATGCCGCAGGATTTAAAAATGAGTATAAAATAGATGGTCAGGATCACTACGATAACACTGTTTCAATTTCAACACTTGTAAAGAGAATCATAGCAATAAGCAATATTTCTGACCTTCTGGAGGAGGACCCGCAGGGTGACATGGGAATGGTCCTTTCCACTGGATTTTCGCTTAAGGCAATGGATTTTTACGGTATTCAACCGCAACTCTCCCCGAAGGTGAGAGAATGGGCTCAGATGGTGAAGGAACATGGTATTGAGAAGATAAATCTTCACGGATTACTTGGTCACTGCAGCTTCTTTGCTGCCTGGAATTTCAGGACAAAGGGTGGTCATCTCATTGCAAGCAGAAACCTTGACTGGAATTCAAATACTGGAATCGCCAATTTTAAAGCTCTAACTGTATGGATGCCCGATGGTGAAATTCCCCATGTTACAATCGGGTATATAGGATTCCTGGGCGCCCTTGCAGGTATCAGCAAGGCGGGCATAACGGTAAGCGAGGTTGGTTCTTCCAGTGTTTTTGAAAGGTTAAAAGGGGAACCATGGGTGTTGAAATTCAGAGAAATTCTGGGAAAAGCTCACAATCTTGATGAAGCACTTAAGTATGTGATCAACGATGTGGGTGACGGATTTAACAGGCCTCCCACAATTGGTTACAACTGGTTGATAACCTATGGTGATCCAGCTCATAATGGAGCACATGCGGAAGCGATGAATGTGGAGAATAACGGAGTATTTATAGGTGTTTACAGAAGGAAACATAATTGTGAAGTTGAGGCGACACTTTACCAGTTTGATAAAGATGGAAAAATGGTAAAGTCCATAACTCATGCAGAAGACCCATGGCTTGTAAATTATGAAAGAGATGCTGAGGAGATAATGCTCAAGGACAGGAATGATCCTTCACCATATCCTCCATATCCCTACAGCCTTACTGATACACCCGTCAAAGATATAATAGCCCTTCCAAAGCCCATCATTGATACTCCCGAAGGTTACAGATTTTCAAAAGATGGAATTGTGAGAAAGGTTGGTAAAGAGCTTGCCTGTGCAGTTTACAGAGGTGATGAGATGATGATGCATGGTCTGAGAATGTGGCAGGAAGCATGTCATGGTCCATGGGCATATAAGCCTGAAAATATCTTTTATCAGGACCTTGAAAGGAAGATGCTTGAGGGTGGCTCTTATAATAAGAGGTATCTGCGAATGTACAGGGCAATTCTTGCATATCAGAACGGTGAAAAACTCGTTGTTACAGATGATATTACAGGGGAACAGGTTGAGATTGCCCCTGATAACAATGGTTATCTTACACCTATTGATCTCGCAGCCGGGAGCAAAATTGCAAGCTGGGCTGCTATGCATGGAGATATTTTTTCAGTGGCTTATGATGCCACTGCTTTGAAGATAATGGTTGCATTTGAGAAAACTGAGGATGGTAAATGGATAAGGGCTTCCAATAATCCTTACAGGTATGTGGATTTGAATGATCTGTTTTACAGTAAATAGGACAGGAAACTTTAATTGAAAGCAAAGCCCTTTTTTGTAAAATAAAGATTTGAAAGTTAATTTTGTGCTTGACAGTATGAATTCAAATAGTATAATTATATTTTGTCGTGAGCTGGCGTAGCTCAATTGGTAGAGCGGCTGACTTGTAATCAGCAGGTTGTGGGTTCAAGTCCCTCCGCCAGCTCCAGTGGTGGGATGCCCGAGCGGCCAAAGGGGGCGGGCTGTAAACCCGCTGGCTCAGCCTTCGGAGGTTCGAATCCTCCTCCCACCACCATTTATATGCGGGAGTAGCTCAGCTGGCTAGAGCATCAGCCTTCCAAGCTGAGGGTCGCGGGTTCGAATCCCGTCTCCCGCTCCATTTTAGAAGATACGCCCACGTAGCTCAGCAGGTAGAGCACACCCTTGGTAAGGGTGAGGTCACCGGTTCAAGCCCGGTCGTGGGCTCCACTGATACATCTAAAAATTCTTTTAGGAGGTAGCGATGAGCAAGGAGAAGTTTGTAAGGAGTAAGCCGCATGTAAATGTTGGAACGATCGGGCATATAGATCATGGTAAGACTACGTTGACGAGTGCGATAACGCATGCACTGGCGTTGAGGGGTAAGGCGCAGGAGGTACCATTTGAGGAGATAGATAAGGCGCCAGAGGAGAGGCAGAGGGGGATAACGATAAACATAGCGCATGTTGAGTATGAGACGGAGAAGAGGCATTATGCGCATATTGATTGTCCAGGTCATGCGGATTACATTAAGAATATGATAACTGGAGCTGCGCAGATGGATGGAGCGATTTTAGTTGTGGCGGCTCCGGATGGACCTATGCCACAGACGCGTGAGCACATATTGCTGGCGAGGCAGGTTGGAGTTCCGTACATAGTGGTATTTTTGAACAAGATAGACATGATGGATGATGAGGAGTTGCTTGAGCTGGTGGAGATGGAGGTACGTGATTTATTGAGCAGTTATGGATTTCCAGGTGATGAGGTGCCGGTGATAAGGGGTAGTGCATTGAAGGCGCTGGAGGCGACGAGTGCGGATGATGAATGGGTGAAGCCTATATATGAGTTGCTGGATGCGATGGATGAGTACATACCTGAGCCTGTTAGGGATGTAGATAAGCCGTTTTTGATGCCGATAGAGGACATATTCAGCATAAGTGGTAGGGGAACGGTGGTTACAGGGAGGATAGAGAGGGGTAAGGTTAAGGTGGGTGATGAGGTAGAGATAGTTGGTTTACGGGAGACGCAGAAGACGGTGGTGACGGGAGTGGAGATGTTCCGTAAGGTATTGGATGAAGGTATAGCAGGAGATAATGTAGGGTGTTTGTTGAGGGGGATTCGGAAGAATGATGTGGAGAGGGGGCAGGTGTTAGCTGCGCCAGGAACGATAACTCCGCACAGGATATTTGAGGCGGAGGTGTATGTATTGAAGAAGGAGGAGGGAGGGCGTCATACGCCGTTTCACAGTGGTTACAGGCCGCAGTTTTATTTTCGGACGACGGATGTGACGGGAGTGATAACGTTGCCTGAGAATGTACAGATGGTGATGCCAGGGGATAATGTGACGATGCGAGTTGAGCTGATCAAGCCTGTGGCTATGGAGGAAGGATTGAGGTTTGCGATAAGGGAAGGAGGAAGGACAGTAGGAGCTGGAGTGGTAACTAAAATAATTGAATAGAGTGGAGTAGCATAATGGCGGGAGATATTGTCACAATACATCTGATGTGTGAAGAGTGTAAAAACAGGAATTACTCATACAGACGAAACAAAAAGAAACACAGGGAGAAACTTAGACTGAGAAAGTATTGTCCGCATTGTCATAGACATACATGGCATAAAGAGGTGAAGTAATATTAGGCCAGTAGCTCTAACTGGTAGAGCGCCGGACTCCAAATCCGGTGGTTGGGGGTTCGAGTCCCTCCTGGCCTGCCATTATTTTTCATATCAGGGGATTTAACGTATGGAAGATAAGAATTTCATTGAAAGGTCGGTAGAATTTTTAAGAGAGGTAGTATCTGAGGGGAAGAAGGTAACATGGCCTAACTGGAAACAGGCTGCACTTGCTACTGTGGCGGTGGTTATCTTCATTCTAATTTCTGCCGGTTACCTGGCCCTTGTGGACTGGGTTATTTCACTGGTTTTGAGAATTTTTATATGATGGAGTGAGTATGGGCGAGAAAAAGTGGTATGCCATCCATACATATTCTGGTTTTGAAGATAATGTAAAAAAGATGATCCTGGATAAGGCTGAGATGGAAGGTCTCTCTGACATGATCGAGGAGATCTTCATACCTAAAGAAAAAGTGGAAGAAGTGAAAAAGGGGAAAAAGAAGACAGTTGAGAAAAGATTTTTACCCGGTTATGTATTCATAAAGATGGAAATGAATGATAGAACCTGGCATCTTATAACCAGTATTCCCAGGGTAACCGGTTTTCTTGGAAGAAAACATGAACCGTTACCCGTTCCGGAAGAAGAGGTGGAGAGACTCAGGAGAGACATTGAGGAAGGTAAACTGCGTGTTAAGTATCTTCACTCATTCGATGTTGGCGACCTGGTGAGAGTCAAGGAGGGTCCCTTCGCGAATTTTGAAGGTGTTGTTGAGGAGGTTAATGAGGAAAAGGGGAAGGTGAGGATTCTTGTGAGTATTTTTGGAAGGCACACCCCTGTTGAGCTTGATTTTGAACAGGTAGAGAAAAAAACCTGATAATTTAAGTGAGGTGCTGAAATGGCAAAGAAAGTAATAGGCCAGATTAAATTACAGCTTCCTGCAGGTCAGGCGAATCCGGCTCCTCCTGTTGGTCCTGCTCTGGGTCAATATGGAGTGAACATTGGAGAGTTTATAAAGGCTTTCAATGCCAAAACTGAAAAAATGAGGGGAGATATTATTCCCGTTGTTATAACTGTCTATGAAGACAGGAGCTTCACCTTTGTTCTGAAGCAACCACCGGTTTCCTTTTTATTGAAGAAAGCAGCGGGAATCGAAAAAGGCTCAGGGGAACCAAACAGAAACAAAGTGGCCACCCTGACGAAGAAACAGATAAGGGAAATTGCTGAAAGAAAAATGCAGGATATGAATACCACCTCCATTGAGGCGGCAATGCGAATGGTAGAGGGCACGGCTCGAAGCATGGGGATCGAAATTAAAGAATAAGGAGTGGGATAAATGGCTAAACATGGCAAAAAATATCTGGCGGCTCTTCAGCAGATTGACAGAGAAAAGGCTTATCCATTGAGAGAGGCTATAGAATTGCTGAAAAAAATTTCATATGCAAATTTTGACGAGTCAATAGATGCTGCTTTTCTACTTGGAGTGGATCCCACAAAGGCTGATCAGATGGTGAGGGGGTCGGTGGTATTACCTCATGGGACAGGGAAGGAGCCCAGAGTTCTTGTTTTTGCCAAAGGAGAAAAAGCTATTGAAGCGAAGGAAGCGGGTGCTGATTATGTGGGTGATGATGATCTTATTGAGAAAATAATGAAGGAAAAGTGGGTTGATTTTGATGTGGCCATTGCAACTCCCGACATGATGTCCAGGGTTGGAAAGCTTGGTAAGATCCTTGGACCCAGAGGATTAATGCCTAACCCCAAGACAGGTACGGTAACTTTTGACATCAAAAAGGCAGTGGAGGAAAGCAAGAAAGGAAAATTGAATTTTAAGGTTGACAAATATGGAAATGTTCATATCATAATTGGGAAGAAATCATTTTCAGTTGATGATCTGGTGGATAATTTTCTGGCTGTATATGATGCAATAGTGAGGGCAAAACCTGCTGCGGCAAAGGGAAGATACATTAAAAACATATATCTTTCAACTACCATGAGTCCTTCTATTAAGGTTGATTTGCAGGATGTTGTAAAGCTTGCCAAGGAAAAAATCTGAGAAGCAGGTGCCCAGAGGGCTTAATATCCTGCGGAGATTGGTCCCTGAGGCTCCTGGAAAGGAGGGTCGATGAAAAAGGAGAAAAAAGCAGAAGTTGTAAAAGAGATGCATGAAAAGTTGCTGAGATCTGAAGGTGTTTTTCTAGTTGATTTTAAAGGACTCACTGTGGCGGATATGATGAGCGTAAGGGCAAGCATAAAAGAGGTTGATGGAGAATTAAAAGTTGTGAAAAATACTCTTTTGAAAATAGCCTTAAAGGATACTCCTTATCAGGGGATTGAAAAGTTTTTAACCGGAAATAACGCGATTGTATTTGCCTATTCAGATCCTGTGGCTGTGGCCAAAAAAGTTGTCAAGGGAAGTGAAGATTTTGAGCATCTCACAGTGAAGGGTGGACTTATCCCGGGTGGTGATGTTCTGGAGGCTGATGATGTTGTGAAATTGTCAAAACTACCCGGAAAGGAAGAACTGGTGGGCAAGTTGCTTTATCTTTTCGACTATCCGGTACAGGGTCTTGTCAATGTTACTTCCGGGCTTCTCAGGAATTTTGTCGTGGTACTTGATCAGATAAGGCAGGAAAAGGAAAAGGCTGCATAAATAAAGAACAAATGGAGGAGTCTTAAGATGGCAGAAAAATTAACAAAGGAACAGATCATTGAGGCTATTAAGGCCATGACGGTTATGGAGCTGGCCGATCTGGTGAAAACGCTCGAGGAAGAGTTTGGGGTGTCTGCACAGGCCGCTGTAGCTGTTGCTGCTGCACCGGCTGCGGGAGGAGGTGAAGCCGCTGCTGAGGAAAAGACCGAGTTCAACGTGATCCTCAAGGCAATTGATCCAAATAACAGAGTCAAGGCAATTAAGGCTGTGAAGGATATTACAGGTCTTGGTTTGAAGGAAGCCAAAGAATTTATTGAAAGTCTGCCCAAAGCGGTTAAAGAAGGAATAAGCAAAGAGGAAGCGGAGGAAATAAAGAAAAAACTGGAAGAGGTTGGGGGTCAAGTCGAAATTCAATGATCCGCAATTTTACTGGCTTTTTCCGGGGAAGATATGGGTGTCCCGGAGAGGGATTTCCCTCAAAACGGGATACCCTTTTTCTATTTTAAAACAAGAGAGAGGTGTGGTCCATGAAATTACCTTCACCTGAAAGATTGAGAATCAGAAAAAATTTTGGAAGAATAAAAGCTCCACTTGAAATACCCTATTTACTTGAGGTTCAGAAGAGGTCATATGAAGAATTCCTGCAGAAGGATGTCCCTCCAGAAAAGAGAAAGAATCAGGGATTACAGGAAGTGTTTAATCAGATTTTCCCCATAAAATCTTCCAACGGTCTTTTTGAGTTGAAGTTCGTTAAATATGAAATTGGTGAACCCCGCTACGATGTGGATGAATGCAAGAGGAAGAAACAGACCTATGGAGCGCCACTTCATGTACATCTTCAGCTTATATTGAGGGAACCCTCTACAGGTCAGATATCTGAGATAAAGGAAGAAGAGATCTACTTTGGTGAAATTCCTCTCATGACGGATACAGCCAGTTTTATTATTAACGGAACTGAAAGAGTTGTTGTCAATCAGTTGCACAGGTCACCGGGTGTTGTTTTTGTAAAGGAGAAGATGAAATCCACTGCACAGAGAATAAATTACAATGCAAGATTGATTCCATATAGAGGCTCCTGGCTTGATTTTGAGTTTGATCACAGGGACCTTCTCTTTGCAAGAATAGACAGGAAAAAGAAGCTTTTTGCAACATACATCCTCAGGGCTCTCGGAATGAGTGAGGAGGAGATCCTCAATTACTTTTACAGACCACAGAAGATCTGGATAGAGGGGCCTGATAAGTTCTACATTTCTTACTATCCAAAATTTCTCAGCGGATTGAAGGCAAGAACAACCATTTATGATCCTGAAACCGGGGAACCTGTGATAACACTCAAGAAAGGAAAGAGTGTTCCCAAAAGAGCACTGAGGTATCTGGTTGAAACCGTCCCGGTTGAGAAAAGTATAGGAAGAAAAGTTGCAGATGATTATCTTGACCTCAATGGAAAAGTTTTCATAAGGGCCGGGGAGATAATTACTGAAGAACACGTAAAAAAGGCGAAAGAAGCAAGAAGAGAGTTTTTTGAAGTTTACAAGGTTGATAGACTGGAGGCAACGAAAGAGGATATCATTGGTAAAATTGCAGCCAGAGATCATATCGATCCTCAAACTGGAGAGATCCTTTTCAAGGTTAATGAAGAGCTCACTGAGGAGATCCTTGAAAAACTGATTCAGGCAGGCATAAGGGAAATAGATGTCCTTTACATAGACAATTATCATGTGGGTCCATACCTCAGAAATACGCTGAAGGTTGATAGAGCCTCCAACCCTGAGGAAGCCCTTATAGAAATTTACAGGAAGCTGAGACCTGGCGATCCCCATAATATTGATGCAGCAAGGAAGTTATTCCATGAATTGTTCTTCGATCCCCAGAGATATGATTTGAGCGAGGTTGGTAGAGTAAGGATAAATGAAAAGTTGAAACTTGATTTTCCAGTCACCCAGAGGGTTCTTACCAGAGAGGATATTCTTGAAACAATTCGCTATCTGCTGGAGATGAAGGATGGAAGAGCTGAGGAAGATGATATAGACCACCTGGGTAACAGAAGGGTGAGATCTGTTGGTGAGCTTGTGGAAAACCAGTTCAGGGTGGGGATGGTTAAAATTGAGAGGGCGGTTCAGGAAAAAATGAAGACCATGAGTTATGAGGATGCTATTGCCTCAAATATAAGAGATATAATAAGCTCCAAACCTGTTATTTCCGCTCTTAACGAATTTTTCGGTAGCAGCCAGTTATCACAGTTTATGGATCAGGTGAATCCCCTTTCAGAGACCACTCACAAGAGAAGGCTTTCTGCCCTGGGTCCTGGTGGATTAACGAGGGAGCGTGCAGGATTTGAGGTTAGAGACGTTCATACCACTCACTATGGTAGAATCTGTCCTATTGAGACACCGGAAGGTCCGAACATTGGACTGATTTCCTCACTTACCACCTATGCCCGTGTAAATAAATATGGATTTATTGAAACACCTTACAGAGTTGTAAAGGATGGGAAAGTAACAGACGAAATTGTTTACCTCACAGCTCCAAAAGAGGAGAACCATGTTATTGCTCAGGCCAATGCACCAGTTGATGAGGAAGGAAGGTTTGTTAACGAATATGTGGCCGCAAGACATCAGGGTGAATTTATAATGGCAAAGGCCAGTGAGGTGACCCTGATGGATGTTTCTCCAAATCAGGTGGTCAGTGTCGCTGCTTCTCTCATACCATTCCTGGAACATGATGACGCCAACAGGGCTCTGATGGGTTCCAACATGCAGAGGCAGGCTGTACCATTGATGAAAACTGAGGCCCCCCTTGTTGGAACAGGTATGGAAAAGATTGTTGCCAGAGATTCTGGTGTATCTGTCGTTGCCAGAAGAAGCGGAACCGTTGAGTATGTTGATTCTCAGAGAATTGTGATAAAAGTTGATGAGAGTGAGATTGAGGAGGAGGGTGACGTTGGACTTGATATTTACAACTTAAAGAAGTTCAAAAGATCCAACCAGGATACAACTATCAATCAGAAACCAATTGTAAAAAAAGGTGATTATGTAAGGAAAGGGGAAGTTATCGCTGATGGTCACGCTGTTGAGCATGGAGAACTTGCTCTTGGAAGGAATGTTCTGGTTGCCTTTATCCCATGGAGAGGTTACAACTTTGAGGATGCCATACTTGTAAGTGAGAGACTTGTTAAAGAGGATGTTTACACTTCCATACACATAGAGGAGTATGAGGTCGCTGCAAGAGAAACAAAACTTGGTCCAGAGGTTATAACAAGAGATATTCCCGGGTTAAGTGAGGAAGCTGTCAAGGATCTGGATGAAGAGGGAATAATAAGAATAGGAGCAAAGGTAAAACCGGGAGATATTCTTGTTGGGAAAATAACTCCCAAGGGTGAAAGTCAGCTTGATCCTGAGGACAGACTTTTAAAAGCCATATTTGGTTCAAAGGCTGGTGATTTCAAGGATTCCTCACTGAGGGTTCCCCCTGGAGTTTATGGAACTGTAATTGGTGTGGATATTCTCACCAAAAAAGGGGTTCAGAGGGACAGAAGGGCAAAGGCAATTCTTGCTGCAGAAATAGAAAAACTGGAGAGGGAGAAGGAAGAGGAATTGAGAATTCTTTTCAGAGAAGCCTTTGCCAGAATAAAACCACTGATTGTGGGGAAGGAACTCTCTCCAAAGTGGAGCATGGGAAAGGATATCTCATTTGCCAGGGGACATAAAATAACGGAAAAGGAATGGGAAGAGGTCGTAGAGAAGGCTCAGAATACCAGGAGCGAAACGCTCTTGAAGTTTTTGAAAGAAGCCAGGGTAAAAGATAAAGAAGCAAACGAGAAACTTTCCCAGTTCATTAAGAATTTCTCTTCAAAAGTCAGAAACCTCGAAAAACTTTATAAGGCCAAAAAAGAGAGACTTGAAAAGAGTGATGAGCTGTCTGCTGGAGAGATCAAAAGGATAAAGGTTTACATTGCCATCAAGAGGAAGCTTCAGGTTGGGGATAAGATGGCAGGTAGACATGGTAACAAGGGAGTTATTTCAAAGATACTCCCGGTGGAGGATATGCCCTTCCTGCCTGATGGTACACCTATTGACATTGTTCTCAATCCTCTTGGAGTTCCTTCCAGAATGAATGTTGGACAGGTTCTTGAAACCCACCTTGGGTGGGCAGCCAGAGAACTTGGCAGAAAAGTGGCGGAGATGGTCGAAAAAGCCACTTCGCCAGAGTTCATAAGGGAGTATTTGAAGAAAATCTATGGTGACAGCGAGGAGGCTAAAATTCTTGACAGCTACAATGACGAAGAAATACTGGAGTATGCCAGAAAGTTGAAAGATGGCATTCATATCGCGACACCAGTTTTTGACGGTGCTCATGAAGAAGAGATTAAAGAACTGCTCAGAGAAGCTGGTTTACCCGAATCTGGCCAGACAGAACTTTACGATGGAAGAACCGGAGAGAAATTTCACTTTCCGGTCACTGTCGGAGTTATGTATATGATGAAGTTGATCCATCTTGTTGAAGACAAGGTTCATGCGAGATCCATCGGTCCATATTCTCTCATTACCCAGCAACCTCTGGGAGGAAAAGCGCAGTTTGGTGGTCAGAGACTGGGAGAAATGGAGGTATGGGCTCTGGAGGCTTATGGAGCCGCCTATACTCTGCAGGAGTTTCTCACCGTTAAGTCGGATGATGTTATTGGCAGGACCAGGATTTACTACCAGATAGTAAAAGGTGATCCCAAACTTGAGCCTGGAGTGCCTGAATCCTTCAATGTTCTTTTCAGAGAGTTGCGGGGTCTGGCGCTGGATGTGGAGTTGCTTGAAGAGTTACCTGAAGAAGAAAAAGAATAAAACCTAAAAAGGAGAGGTAGCCTTGAGGATCTATGACTTTGAAGAAAAACCCAAAAATCCTTCAGATTATAAAGCGGTAAAGATTGGAATAGCTTCCCCGGAGAAAATCAGGGAATGGTCCTACGGGGAAGTAAAAAAACCAGAAACAATAAATTACAGGAACTTCAAACCGGAAAAGGATGGACTCTTCAGCGCTCAGATTTTCGGACCCATAAAGGATTACGAATGTCTGTGCGGAAAATATAAACGTTACAAATACAAGGGAATAGTATGTGAGAAGTGTGGTGTGGAGGTTACCACCTCCAAGGTTAGAAGAGAGAGAATGGGTCATATTGAGCTGGCTGCTCCCGTGGCTCATATCTGGTATCTTAAGAGTATCCCAAGTAAAATTGGAGCTATTCTTGATCTGAAGACCAAGGAGCTTGAAAGGGTTCTCTATTTTGAGGATTACATAGTTCTCGATCCAGGTGAAACTGACCTTCAAAAGGGTATGGTGCTTAGCGAGAAGGAGTATCTGGAGTACAAAAAGAAGTATGGTGATAAATTTAAAGTGGGTATGGGAGCTGAAGCTATAAGACAGCTCCTTGCAGAGATTGATCTTGAGAACCTATCTCAGGAATTAAGGGATGCTCTGAATAAGACCTCTTCCGAGGCAAAGAAGAAGAAGATTGTTAAGAGATTGCGGATAGTGGAAGCTTTCAAAAATTCAGGGAACAGACCTGAATGGATGATTCTCACAGTTATCCCTGTTATTCCACCTGATTTGAGGCCCCTTGTTCCCCTTGAAGGTGGAAGATTTGCCACCAGCGATCTGAATGATCTTTACAGAAGAGTTATCAACAGGAATAACAGGTTGAAAAAATTGATAGAATTGAATGCTCCGGAGATCATAATCAGAAATGAGAAGAGGATGCTCCAGGAAGCGGTGGATGCCCTTTTCGATAATGGGCGGAAGGGCAGACCCATCATGGGTTCAAACAGGAGGCCTCTTAAGTCCCTCAGTCAGCTGCTCAGTGGTAAAAGGGGAAGATTCAGACAGAATCTTCTGGGAAAGAGGGTTGACTATTCTGGAAGGTCGGTTATTGTTGTGGGACCAGAGTTGCGACTCCACCAGTGTGGTCTCCCGAAGGTAATGGCCATTGAATTGTTCAAGCCCTTTGTCTACAGCAAGCTCCAGCAAAAGGGAATAGTTTCCACAATAAAGGCAGCCAAAAAAATGGTTGAAAGAGGTGATCCCGAAGTCTGGGAGGCTCTTGAAGAGGTTGTAAGGGAGCACCCGGTTCTCCTCAACAGGGCTCCCACTCTTCACAGGCTGAGCATTCAGGCTTTTGAGCCTGTTCTTGTTGAAGACAAGGCAATAAGATTGCACCCCCTTGTATGTACAGCCTTTAATGCAGATTTTGATGGAGACCAGATGGCAGTTCATGTACCTCTCTCCCTTGAGGCTCAGGCTGAATCAAGGGTGCTTATGATGTCCACCAACAACATTCTGAAACCTGCCAGCGGTGAGCCGATAATTTATCCTACTCAGGATATTGTTCTTGGAATTTACTACATGACCCGGGAGAGACCCTTCCAGAAAGGTGAGGGCATGACATTTTCATCTCCGGAAGAGGTGCGGATTGCATTTGAAAATGGTGAGGTCAGCCTCCATGCAAAAATAAAGGTAAGGATTGATGGAAAAATTTATGAGACGACAACTGGCAGGGTGATCTTCTATGAAGTTGTTCCAAAGGAAATTCCTTTTGATGAGGTTAATAAAAATCTCAAAAAGAAAGATCTGGCACACCTCATTGATCTTTCCTACAGGAGAGCTGGTGAGAAGACCACCGTCATATTCGCAGATAGAATGATGCAGATGGGGTATGATTTCGCTACCAGAGCCGGAATTTCAATTGCAGTGGATGACATGAAGATTCCTTCCAGGAAATGGGAAATTATTAAAAAAGCTGAAGAAGAGGTGAAGAAGATTGAGGAACAGCATAGAAATATGATGATCTCCGACGGTGAACGACACAATAGAGTTGTTGATATCTGGAAGAGGACTACAGATGAAGTTAAAAGCGAAATGATGAAGGAGATCAGTAAGGAAAAAGTGAAGGGACCTGATGGAACCGAAGTAGAAACTGAGAGTTTTAACTCCATCTACATAATGGCTGATTCTGGTGCAAGGGGTTCCTCTGATCAGATGAAGCAGCTTGCCGGAATGAGGGGTCTGATGATGAAACCATCAGGAGATATTATTGAAACTCCTATCCTTGCTAATTTTAGAGAGGGATTGAGCGTTCTTCAATACTTCATCTCGACTCACGGTGCAAGAAAGGGGCTTGCTGATACAGCTCTTAAAACTGCAAATTCAGGATATCTCACCAGAAGGCTTGTTGATGTTGCTCAGGATGTGATAGTTACTGAGTATGATTGTGGTACGCTTGATGGGATTGAAATGACTCCTCTCTATGAAAATGGAGAATTAGTTGAGCATCTGAAAGACAGAATTCTCGGAAGAGTCGCAGCAGAAGATATAATTCATCCTGATACAGGAGAGATAATTGTTTACAGGAATCAGGAGATTACAGAGGAACTGGCAGAGGCTGTTGAGAATGCCGGGATTGAAAAGGTGAAGATAAGATCTGTTATCACATGTAAAGCGAAGAGAGGAGTGTGTGCCCTCTGTTACGGAAGAGACCTGGCACGTGGAAGACTTGTAAATCTTGGTGAGGCTGTGGGTGTAATTGCTGCCCAGTCTATTGGTGAACCCGGTACTCAGCTTACCATGAGAACCTTCCATACGGGTGGCGCCGCTGCTACAGGAAAAATGGAACAGAGTTCTCAGGAGAGCAAATTTGGTGGAATTCTTAAATTTGAGGGAATTGCCACTGTTCGAAACAAAGATGGAAAGCTTGTAATAGTAAATAGAAGTGGTTATCTGAAGATAGTTGATGAAAAGACTGGTAGAGAAAAGGAAAGATTTCCAGGAGTTTATGGTGCAATCCTCTATTATGAGGAAAACAGCAAGGTACCAAAAGGAGCAAAGATTTCAGAGTGGGATCCATACAATAACCCCATCGTTTCAGATGTAAGCGGAATTATAAGATATGAGGATGTTGTGGAGAATGTGACAATGGAAGAAACCACCGATGAAAGAACGGGTCTGTCCACCAGAAGGATAATTAAACCCAAAGATCCAAACCTCAAGCCCAGAGCTATCATCACAGATAAGGATGGAAATATTCTGAAAACCTACAGAGGTCAGGATGCGGTATATGACCTTCCCATTGGTGCGCTTCTGGTTTACAAGGATGGTGATGAAATTTCAGCTGGTTCAGTTATAGCAAAGATTCCAAGAGAAACATCAAAAGCCACAGACATTACAGGTGGTCTCCCGAGAGTTGTTGAATTGTTTGAAGCAAGGAGACCTCAGAATTACGCCATTATTTCAGAAATAGATGGCGTTGTCCACAGGGGTCAGGATCTGAAGGGTAAAGTGGAAATTATTATTCAGCCTGAAATAGGAAAACCCAAGAGGTATCTCATACCCAGCGGGAAACATATAATCGTTCAGGAAGGAGATTACGTAAGGGCAGGTGATCAGCTTGTTGAGGGTGCTCCTGATCCTCATGCTCTCCTCAAGGTTAAAGGTGAGAAGGAACTTGCACGATACCTTGTTGATCAGATTCAGGAGGTTTATAGGAATCAGGGAGTTAAAATCAACGATAAACATATTGAGATCATTGTCAGACAGATGCTCAGGAAAGTGAGGGTTGTTGATCCAGGGGATACATTCTTCCTTCCCGGAGAGGATGTACCTAAATATATCTTTGAGGAAGAGAACAGAAAAATGATAGAGGAAGGTAAGAGACCCGCAAAAGCTGAGCCTGTTCTGCTTGGAATTACCAAAGCGGCCCTTACCACTGAGAGCTGGATTTCTGCTGCATCCTTCCAGGAGACAACGAGGGTTTTAACAGATGCCTCCATTGCTGGAAAGATAGATTATCTCCATGGACTTAAAGAGAATGTAATTATGGGCAGGCTGATTCCAGCTGGAACTGGATTTCCAAAGTATCATAAGCTGAAGATGAAGGTCCTTGCTGAGGAGGAAAAGAAGGAAACAGCAGAAACAGAGGAAGAAAGAACAGAAGCATAAAAACCTTTAAATTACAGGCAGTTAGGAAAAGATTTGACAGACTGCCTTTAAATTGTAGAATATAGAAACGGTTTTAGCTATACAAAATATTGCTTTAACGAAAAATTAGCCTCCCATAAGGGGGGCTTTAACCTTTAAAAAGGAGATGGTGATAGATGCCGACCATTAATCAGCTGGTGAGAAAAGGAAGAGAAAAGATAAAGAAAAAGTCGAAATCTCCTGCTCTCACAGGTTGTCCCCAGAGACGAGGTGTCTGTGTTAGAGTATTTACAACAACGCCAAAAAAACCAAATTCTGCTATTAGAAAGGTCGCAAGGGTGAGATTATCCAACGGATATGAGGTAACTGCCTATATCCCAGGAATTGGTCATAATCTTCAGGAGCACTCCGTTGTGCTGGTGAGAGGTGGAAGGGTTAAGGATCTGCCAGGTGTCAGGTATCACATAATAAGGGGTGCTCTTGATGCAGCTGGTGTTGAGAATAGAAAACAGGGCAGATCCAAGTATGGAACCAAAAAACCCAAATAATTGAGGTGCAGAGATGCCAAGGAGAAAGGGTAGAGTTAAGAAAAGAGAGATTCCACCAGATCCCAAATATGGTGATGTTCTCGTTGCAAGGTTGATTAATAAGGTGATGAAGGATGGTAAAAAGAGCATAGCAGAAAAGATCGTGTACAGGGCTTTTTCAATCATAGAGGAAAAGATGGGTGAAGATCCCCTTGTAATCTTCAAGAAGGCAGTTGATAATGTAAAACCTGTCCTTGAAGTCAGGTCAAGAAGAGTTGGTGGAGCGAATTATCAGGTCCCGGTGGAAGTCAGACCGGAGAGGCAGGTATCTCTTGCTCTGAGATGGATTGTTCAGTATGCAAGAGAGAGAAGCGAGAGAAGAATGTATGAAAGGCTTGCCAATGAAATAATGGATGCATACAACAACAAGGGTGGAGCAGTTAAAAAGAAGGAAGAAGTCCACAGGATGGCGGAGGCGAACAGAGCATTTGCTCATTACAGATGGTAGTGGAGGATAGAAGAGATGCCAAGACAGGTTCCCATTGAGCGATACAGAAATATAGGAATTATGGCTCATATTGATGCCGGAAAAACAACCACCACGGAGAGAATTCTTTACTATACAGGTAAATCTCACAAAATTGGTGAGGTTCATGAAGGTACCGCTGTGATGGACTACATGGAACAGGAGAAGGAGAGGGGGATAACAATCACCTCGGCAACCACCACATGCTTCTGGCGAGATCATATGATAAATATCATTGATACTCCCGGTCATGTTGATTTTACCATTGAAGTTGAGAGAGCACTGAGGGTCCTTGATGGTGCCATTGCTATTTTTTCTGCTGTTGAAGGCGTTGAGCCACAATCTGAAACAGTCTGGAGGCAGGCTGATAACTATGGCGTTCCCCGAATAGCATTTGTTAACAAGATGGATCGTATAGGGGCCAACTTCTTCGATGTTGTGGAACAGATGAAGAAGAAACTGAATACCAGACCTCTCGTTTTGCAGATTCCAGTTGGCTCCGAGGATAAATTTGTGGGGGTTGTTGATCTTGTCAAAATGAGGGCAATAATCTGGGAGGAGGAGACACTCGGTGCAAAATATCATTACGAGGAGATTCCAGAAGACCTGAAGAGTCTTGCAGAGGAGTGGCGTCATAAATTAATTGAAGAGGCAGCAGAATCTGATGAAGAACTTTTTGAGAAGTATGTTGAAGATGCAGAAATAACCGAAGAAGACCTCTACAGGGCCATAAGAAAGGCTACACTTTCTTTAAATGCTGTTCCCACCCTGTGTGGTTCCGCGTATAAGAATAAGGGTGTGCAGCCTCTTCTCGATGCAGTGGTGGATTTTCTCCCATCACCACTTGATATTCCACCTGTTAAAGGTATAAATCCAGAAACGGGTGAAGAAGAGATAAGAAGGGCAGATGATAAAGAGCCATTTTCAGCTCTTGTTTTTAAAATCATAACTGATCCATATATAGGACAGCTCACATTCTTCAGAATATATTCCGGAACACTCACATCCGGTTCCACCGTTCTGAATGCTACAAAAGGAAAGAAAGAAAGGATTGGAAGGCTGGTAAGGGTACACGCCAATAAAAGGGAGGAAATTAAAGAAGCGTATGCAGGTGATATTATTGCTGGAATTGGATTGAAAACTCCCTATACCGGTGATACCCTCTGTGACCTTGAGCATCCCATTGTACTGGAATCTCTGGAATTTCCTGAGCCTGTTATATCAATTGCAATTGAACCAAAAACAAGAGAGGATCAGGAGAAGCTGAGCACAGCTCTTCAGAAACTTGCCACAGAGGATCCTTCTTTCAGGGTAAAAATTGATGAGGAAACTGGTCAGACCATAATTTCTGGAATGGGTGAGTTGCACCTGGAAATAATTGTGGACAGGTTAAAAAGAGAATTCAAAGTTGGTGCCAATGTAGGTAAACCACAGGTGGCCTATAAAGAAACGATCACAAAACCTGCAAAAGGTGAGGGTAAGTATATCAAGCAGACAGGGGGTAGGGGTCAGTATGGACACGCCATCATTGAAATTGAACCTCTACCTCAGGGTTCTGGTTTTAAATTTATTGATAAGATTACCGGTGGAGTAATACCCAAGGAGTTTATTCCTGCGGTGCAGAAGGGTATTGAAGAGGCAATGGAGAAAGGTTTTCTTGCCGGTTATCCCATGATCGATATTAAGGTCACCCTTGTTGATGGAAGTTACCACGAGGTTGATTCATCAGAAATGGCTTTTAAGATTGCAGGTTCCCTGGCCTTTCAGCAGGCAGTTGAGAAGGCAAAACCAATTTTACTGGAACCAATTATGAAAGTTGAAGTTGTCATTCCAGATGAATATATGGGTGAAGTGATTGGTGATCTCAATTCCAGAAGAGGGAAGATTCTTGGAATGGAAGCAAGGTCAGGGGGACAGGTAATAACTGCTGAAGTTCCTCTTGCAGAGATGTTTGGATATGCTACAAGATTAAGGAGTTTGACGCAGGGTCGCGGTAATTTTACGATGCAGTTTTCTCACTACAGTCCTGTACCGCCTGATGTAGCTGAAAAGATAATCAAAAAGGCCAAGGGAGAATAAAAGGAGGTAGCGATGAGCAAGGAGAAGTTTGTAAGGAGTAAGCCGCATGTAAATGTTGGAACGATCGGGCATATAGATCATGGTAAGACTACGTTGACGAGTGCGATAACGCAT
>JALSQH010000212.1 GCA_026985515.1 bacterium | reverse complement strand
ATAAGACTTCCTCTTTTAAAGAGGAAAAAAGGTGTTACCGTGGAAGAAGAGGGAAAGGAGGCACTTACCAGGTTCTTTCCCATACAATCCTTCTCCTGCTGTACATTACTCAGAATTGAGATTCTCACTGGAAGAACACATCAGATCAGGGTTCACATGAACTACACAGGACACCCACTTGCTGGAGACTGGAGGTATGGAGAAAGGGAATTCAACATCAGGATGAAAAAACAGGGATTAAAAAGATTATTTCTTCACGCAGAAGTGATTGATATAACACACCCTGTCACTCAGAAACTACTGAAACTGCAGGCTCCCCTCCCTTATGATCTGAAACAGTTCCTCAAAAAGCTCAGCTGATGAAATTCTTCTTCTTACCGGAATAAACCAGAACAGGTTTCCCTGTTCCTTTAACCACATCCTCAGTGATTATACACTCCTTCACATCATCCCAGGAGGGTAAATCATACATTATATCAAGCATAAACTTTTCCATTATTGCCCTCAACCCTCTTGCGCCAGTTCCCTTCCTTATTGCCTCCTGCGCCACTGCCTTGAGAGCCTCAGGAGTGAATTTTAATTCAACATCTTCCAGTTCAAAGAGTTTAGTGTACTGTTTTACAAGGGCGTCTTTGGGTTCGGTGAGTATTCTGATGAGGTCATTCTCTGTTAACTCATAAAGCGTTGCAACCACAGGAATCCTGCCCACAAACTCAGGTATCATACCGAATTTTATGAGGTCCTCAGGTTCAACTTCTTCGAGAATTTTACCAAGTGATTCATGCTTCTTCGATTTTACATCCACACCAAATCCAATGCCAGATTGACCTATCCTTCTCATTATGATATCTTCAAGACCCACAAAGGCACCACCCACAATGAAGAGTATATTCTCCGTATTTACAGGAATAAACTCCTGCTGTGGGTGTTTTCTACCCCCCTTGGGTGGAACATTGGCAACTGTTCCCTCAAGAATCTTAAGCAGTGCCTGCTGCACACCCTCTCCCGAAACATCCCTCGTAATACTTGGGCCGTCACCAACTCTGGCAATTTTATCTATCTCGTCGATATAAACTATTCCCTTTTCAGCCTTCTCCACATCAAAATTTGCCGCCTGCAGCAATCCAAGAAGTATGTTTTCCACATCTTCTCCAACATATCCAGCCTCTGTTAAGGTCGTGGCATCAGCAATGGTAAAGGGAACATTAAGAAACTTGGCAAGGGTCTGGGCAAGAAGGGTTTTCCCTGAACCAGTTGGACCAATAAGCATTATATTGCTTTTCTGAATTTTAATATCACTCCATCTATTCTGACTTGAGTAAATCCTTTTGTAATGATTGTGAACAGCCACCGATAAGATTTTCTTGGCTCTCTCCTGACCAATTACATACTGGTCAAGGAATTCCTTTATTTCCTGGGGAGTGGGAATTGCATTTTGACCAAAAGATGAACTCTTGCTCTCCCTGTGGAAATCCTCAGCGAGTATATCATTGCACAGAGCAACACAACTATCACATATATAAACGCCAGGACCGGCTATGAGTCTTCTCACTTCACTCTGGGGTTTCCCGCAGAAGGAACACCTGGGTTCACTCTGATTAAAATTCCCCTTAAACTTATCCATTGCTACTCCCTTACAGTTGCTGGTTCTCTTCTTGCAACAATTTCATCTATGATGCCATACTCCTTTGCCTCTTCTGCTGACAAGAAGTAATCCCTCTCGGTGTCTTCCCTGATCTTCTCTATCGGCTGCCCGGTATGTCTGGCAAGTATTTTGTTCAACTCCTCTCTTATTCTCAATATTTCCCTCGCGTGTATCTCTATTTCACTCGCCTGACCCTCAAAACCACCCATGGGCTGGTGAATCATTATTCTGGAATGAGGCAAAGCATATCTCTTACCGGGAGCCCCCGCCGCAAGCAGTACAGCTCCCATACTTGCTGCCTGACCCATACATATCGTCTGAACATCTGGCTTGATGTATTGCATCGTATCGTAAATTGCCATTCCAGCCGTTACCACTCCTCCGGGGGAGTTGATGTAGAGATAAATATCCTTTTCTGGGTCTTCAGATTCAAGGAATAGAAGCTGTGCAATTACGAGATTGGCTATTTCGTCAGTAATGGCAGTTCCCAGGAAGATGATCCTGTCTTTGAGAAGACGCGAAAAGATATCATACGCCCTCTCCCCCCTGTGGCTCTGTTCTATCACTATCGGGACCAGGAAGTTCTCCACTTGGTTCTTTTTCTTCATTTTTCTCTTTTTTCTCCTCGCTACCTTTTAAAATCTCCTTTATTCTATCTACAACCTTCTTATATAGGATATCACTTCTAACCTTATTAATCAACCCTGACTGGATGTAGAGCTGTTTTAACTGCTCAGGAGTAATCTGACCCGGCTGATACTTTGCCTGTTCCTCAAAAAATTCATCTACCTCAGCTTCAGAAACTGAGATGTTTTCCTTCTCAGCCACCTGCAGGACAACAAAGGTTTCCCTCAACCCTTTCTTAACATTATCCGCTATTTTCTGTTTAACCTCTTCCCTTCTCTCTTCAGGGAGAGTATCCACTCCCGCCTTCCTGTACTCCTCCTCTATGTATTCGCTGGTCGTTACCTCAGGTAACTCTGGAATGGGATTTGCTTTGACAAGAGCATCCAGGATCTCCTGTGTCAACTCCTGATTAAAGTTTTTCTCTTTTTCCTTCTGCAACATCTCTCTTATGTAATCCTTAAGGGCATCCACACTCTCAAATCCAAATTTTTCTGCAAATTCCTTATTTACCTCGGGGAGGTCAAGAACCTTTATTTCGTTTACTTTTACCTTGTACTTGACCTTATCCCTTGTTTCATCAAGTTCCTTCTCTTTATCAACCTCAACCTCAAGTTCATACTCCTCACCAGGTTTTTTACCTATGAGGCTCCTTTTGAGCTCGGTATGAAAGGCTTCATCTTCCTCAATCAGTACATCCTGATTTTCGTAAAGGGTCATAAACTCACCGGGAGAATCCTTTCTCTCAACAGAAATATTAACATTTACCACATCTCCAGCCTTTACTTCCCTCTCCTCCTCAACCGGTACAACATCTGCAATATCACGACGCATTTTGTTTATAACTTTTTCAATCTCCTCCTCCTTGACCTCCTCAGGCTTTTTGTTCAAATCAACATCAAGATTCTCATACTGGAGGTTCTCAACCTTTGGAGCAACCTCTACTTCAGCTTTAAAAGTAAATGGCCCCCCCTCTTTAACCTCTCCAATATCTGTTTTAAGAAGTTTGAGAACTCTCCATTCGCCCTTCTTAACCCCTTCAACATACCCCTCTTCAAAAAGATCCTCCTTAACTTTCTCCAGAACTGCTTTCAGATACCTTCTTCTGATAAGATTGATGGGTGCTCTCCCCTTCCTGAAACCGGGAAGGGTCGCACTTTTCTGAATTTCTGAGAGAGATTCATCAATGGCGGATTTAACCTCCGTATCAGAGTACTTTACTTCGATCTCTTTCCTGGTTGGAGAAATGTCCTTTAAATTGATCTCAGGCATTTCCACTCCTTTCATCTATTTCTGGTGCGGGGAGAGGGACTCGAACCCTCACGCCTCATCGGCACTGGATCCTAAGTCCAGCGCGTCTACCAGTTCCGCCACCCCCGCCTCAGGTGTCACAATAATAAAAAATGGTGAGCCGCGCAGGATTCGAACCTGCGACCCGCAGATTAAGAGTCTGCTGCTCTACCAGCTGAGCTAGCGGCCCACCCTATCCAATGCGCGCCCGGCAGGACTCGAACCTGCAACCTACGGATTCGAAGTCCGGCGCTCTATCCAGTTGAGCTACGGGCGCGTTTTATATGCCAATTTATGGGGTGGGCGATGGGACTTGAACCCACAGCCACTGGAGCCACAGTCCAGCGCTCTACCTGTTGAGCTACGCCCACCATGAAAAATAGTGGCGCGCCAGGAGGGACTCGAACCCCCAACCCGCGGCTTAGAAGGCCGCTGCTCTATCCTATTGAGCCACTGGCGCAGCCAGATTAATTGGTCGGGGCGAGAGGACTTGAACCTCCGACTCCCTGCTCCCAAGGCAGGTGCGCTACCATGCTGCGCTACGCCCCGACACCAAAAAATATTTTATCAAAAATGACGTGTGGTTGCAAAATGAGCAATTCTCTAACTATTTATAACAATGAACCAAACCTTGATGAGTACCATTCCCTTATTTTTTCCTGTTCCTCTCTAATTGCAAGAGCTATTTCTCCAAAATGGTTAATAACTCTTTTCGCAATTGATTTTTTCATCAACCCTTCTGACGCTCTTTGTTGGAAAATCTCTTTTATCGTTTTATCACTCATTCTTTTTCTATACGGACGATCTTCATACAAGGCAGTAAACAGATCTGCTGCATTTACAATCCTAGAAAACTTATCAAGATCCTTCCCTGATAACCCGAAAGGATACCCGGTACCCTTTTCATTCTCATGATGAAAAGCGGCAAAAACAAATGATTTCAACTCATCGATCGCATTGAGGAGTCTGTAAGTATAATAAGGATGCCTTTGTATAATAAGATACTCTTCCCGTGTTAATTTTCCTTTTTTATTTAGTATTCTTGAAGGAGCTGCAATTTTCCCAATATCATGTAGATATCCTGCCAGTTGAAGTTTTTCTACGTCATCTACATCAAGTCCCATAACAATACCAATATTTCTTGAAGCGACCGATACCCCAGATGAATGGGCTATAGTATAATTCGATTTAATATCAACTACATTTACAATAAATGTTAATATATCAGAAAGTCTAACATTATTTTTAACTCCCAAGAATTCCCCCTCCTGTAAAAGAAATTGCAGTACACTTGGAGAACGAAGATTAAACCAGAACGACTCTTTTTGACTAACTTCGATAAAAGCCTCGAAAATATCTTTATTTACCTTCCCCATAGACAATAATTCAGTTACACGGTTTAAAATGACACCTTTAAAATATAATAAACAGTCAATATTATACTTCCTGATCTGCCTTTCAATGTAGTCCGATAGAAAAATAATTTGTGCTCCAGTGTGATATTTTGCTTCTACACCCAATTCCAACAATTTGTCATAAGGAGTATGATGATATCTAACATATATAGGCCCTTTTATCAAAAAAGGAAAATCTCTCAAAATTATCTCACCAACCTTGCAATGAGGGTCATCACCTTTGAATTCTTTCAGAGAATCAAGTAAATTATCATCAACTGAGAGTGCCCCGATATCATGGAAAAGAGAAGAGATTGTTATTTCATTGACGTCTCGCCGGTTCAACCTTAATTTGTTCGCTATCTCAAAAGATATATATGCTGTTCTTATCTGGTGATGAGCAAGATTTCCGGTACCTAAATCCACCGCTTCTGATAACAAAAAGAGAAAATTCTCCAACGCAGATGGTTTTATATAATTACTGAGCATTGCTTCTCACTACTAAATTCAATTATAACATCAACATATTATTTACCAAAATTTTTCTGATAAGATATTCTTAATCTTCAAAATCAACTACTATTGCCTTCAATGTTAACTTTCTAATTCTCTCAACAATTTTTAAATGCACTGGATGAATTTTGTAATTTTCAAGGTCTACATTGCTGGAAAATCCGGTAATAAGTCCCACATCAAAGGCACTGGAAGATGTGGAAAAATTTACACCTGTGTGGAGCACCTTCACTTCAGGAATAACTTCCTTAAGCTGTCTCAACATCTTCACTATCTCTTCCATATTCCTTCTTTTCTCTTCACCCTCCCCCTTCACCCGCCACATTACCAGATGCCATATCATCTTCACCTCCATAGAATCTTGTTATAATCTTCGCACCGGTCAGATCCCCCCAGACATTCACGGAAGTTCTCAACATATCGAGAAATCTGTCCACCACAACTATGAGGCCTATACCCTCTACAGGTAGCCCCACTGAAGTCAGTACGATTGTCATCATCACCATTCCTGCTCCCTGTATACCTGCAGCACCAATGGAAACAAGGGTTGCCGTGAGAAAAACGACAATAAGTTGAGCAGCTGTAAGAGAAACTCCATATGAATTTGCTATGAAAACTGTGGCTACTGCTTCATACAGTGCGGTTCCATCCATGTTAATCGTTGCTCCCAGGGGAAGAACAAGTGCAGCCACAACTGGTGACACCTTTCCCTTCTCCTCTGCCACCTTTAAGGAAACTGGAAGGGTGGCGGAACTTGAAGCAGTTGAAAGAGCAATTAACAGTGCCTCAGATACACTGGAAGAATACTTATATGGATTAAACCTGCCAAGAAAATAGCCCAGGAGGGGAAGAGTCACAAATGCATGGAAGAGCAGTCCAGTAACCACCGTGACTATATACCAGCCAAGTTCAGCAAAGCTCTTAACTCCATATCTGGATGTTATGTAATACACAAGCCCAAAAACACCTGCAGGCGTTAGAAGAATAATCCATCTGGTTATTACCATGAAAGCCTCATTGAAAGCCTGAAACAGATCCTTTAAAATGCCCTTCTGTTTCGCTGGAAGGAAATTGACTGCTACAGAAAAGAGGATTGCAAAGAGGATAACCTGCAGCACTTTTCCTTCTGCAAAGCTCTTAACAATATTTTCAGGGAAAAAACTAAGTAGAAGATCTTTCCAGGTGGCAGATCCAGAGAGGGTGTGCGTTACTCCCCTGAGAGGTACCGAGGGGTGAATTACCACCACGAGGATTAAACCTGTTGTAACAGCCAGTGCGGTTGTTGTCAGGTAGTATGCAATAGTGTAAAAACCAATCTGCTTCAGAATCCCCTTTTTTTCTATGGTTAGAATTGCGGAAATGATGGATACAGAGACAAGCGGAATTATGAGCATTTTTAAAAGCCTTATAAAAATGTCACCGAGAATCTTTGCAACACTTCCTCCTTCCGGCAGGAAAACACCAAGAACAATACCCGTTACAATCCCTCCAAGAGTCAGATTCTCAACAGAAAAAACTCTTACCTTTATCTTCTTCATGGTATCAAGTGAAATTCCCTGGCAACAATTCTATCTGCCTCGCGATAACCCTTTTCATTGGGAATGATTAAAGGGGCATCTATTGCCACAAACATACTGGAAGAATTGAGTCCCTTAATATAAGTGAGAATCTATTCCTCATTCCATTACAACCATAGCTTCTTCTTCTATTTTTTCAATTAAATATGGGCTGATGGATTCCCTGGTTAGTAAATCTACCTCTATTCCCAGTGCATCTTCCAGTTCCTGTTCTATCCCCACAAGTTGAAGAAGACTTTTTCTTTCGTCGAATTCCACAATAATATCAAGGTCACTCTCAGACGTCTCTTCACCTCTGGCATATGAGCCAAAGATCTCTATTTTTCCGGCTTCATATTTTTTCAAGATTGAAACTACTTTATCAATTATTTCCCTCTTCATTATAACACCCTACCAGAGGCCTTTTTTCAATAGTATCAGGTAAACTGTTACCTGTCAATGAGTTATTTTCATCCTCTTGCAAAGATACAGGAGGAAAAACCATTTGAAAAGCTAAAAATTTAGATGAATTAATTACCCTTTTCAATAAAATAAGGCAGATAATAAATTTTAATCCTGTGATTATGGTAAAAATTTCCTAAGAAAAGGGGTAAATACCTAAACTACCGGTACCATGTGGAAAGTATCTTAATGTTCCCCATACAGGATCTTCCCAAAATCTCAAATAGAAATATGGTTAAACCAGCGTATGCTTTTTTGACTATAAATCAGCTTCTTACCGGCCGTCACCTTTTGGGTGACGGCGGAATATAATGTATGTTTTTTAAAATAATAAATTTTA
>JALSQH010000211.1 GCA_026985515.1 bacterium | reverse complement strand
ACTTCTTACCTGCATGCAGGTCCCAATTTAAAAGCGGGTTAAATAGAAGAAAAAGTGCTAAAAGGAAGGAAGGAAGGAAGGAAGGAAGGAAGAGAGTTAACTAATTGAAATTTAAAGTTTTTCATATCAACCCTCCCATTTAAATCATTTCACAATTTCTTGATACTACAATTTTTAGGAAAAGTCAAGTAGTTGGGGTTATCCACCCTCCTTATCACCAACTCCCCATACCCTTCTCAAACCGGTATCTCATCCATAAATCTTTGGACCCCGTGGATTTTTCCTCTAAGGTTTTTTCTGATTTTATGCCGGGATCCTCAATCAAGTGTTATTTCACAAAGTGGCTCGATTCTTAAAATATTCCCTTAATCCTGATCCAAACCCCTTCAAAATATCCTTTATTCCGGAAATGCCCTCCATTTTTGCAAGAGAATAAAGTAGTTGAAATATAAGGGCGGAACCGAGATAGAGAAAACTATAATGCCTCAGAATCACAATTGTACTGCTTCTCATCATGTGAAATCTGTAGAGGGAACTCCTGCTTTTTACAGTGCCACTGACTTTATGATACACATAACTATCCAGAGAAACTCCTGTTTTCCAGCCTTTCTTCCTCCCTCTTAACTGCCAGTCAACCTCTTCTCCATATAGAAAAAAAACCTCATCAAGCAGACCAGCCTGCTCAATAACCTCTCTTCTCACCATAAGTGAGGCACCCATAATGTAGTTTATTCTTTTCAAAACCTCCTCTTCTCTCAACTCCCTGAACTTCCTCCCCCGCACACTTTTTCCCTTCATGATCAACCTTGCACTTCCAAACCACGGGTAAAACTTTCCGCCCCCAACTGCCTGAATTTTATCAGGATATGAGAAATAAAGAAGTACTGACCCAACGAATCCAGTTCTGTTATCTTTTTCAATTCTCTTTACAAGATTCAGGAGAGTGTCATCCTTCACCACTGTATCGTTGTTCAACAGCCATAAATATTTTACATCTCTAAATTTCAGGGCAAGTTTTATACCCCTGTTGTTACCGCCGGCAAATCCGTAGTTTTCCCTGTTTTTCACAACAATAAGAAAATCATCCAGAGTGGATGGATCAACTTCCTCAATCTCTTCTTCCCTTATTTCCCTAAAACTGTTTCCCATCCCCCTTATTCCAGCAATAAGATTTTCATAATCTCTGGCTGATGAATCATTATCAACAACAATGATTCTCTTATGAGGAAACCTGTCAGAGATAAGAGATCTCAGGCATTCCAGAGTATCTCTGCTGTTATTCCAGTTGAGCAGAATAACTGCAACCATGTTTTTATCATATCTGGAAAGATCGAAATTTCAACGATTCTCCTTCCATATGAGATAGAGTGGAGATTCGCTTATCTCCGGGAGCGTAACACTTCTACCATAAATATCCAGTATTAAATCAGGACGATTGGCAATTTTAAGTTTTTCCCTTCCCCCCTTACTCCATACAACACAGACCCTCTCCGTCGCAGATGTAAATTTAAGTGCAAACTGGGTGAGGGGATCAAGCTTCACATCTTTACAGATTCCCGAAAACCATTTTCCCCCGAGAATTTTCACCACCTCTGTGTATGCAAACCAGCCTTTCTTGGCAAGAGACTCATAATCTGTGGTGGAATAGGGATAGTTGTATAATCCAAACTCCGCCTCGGGGGGTACAATTGCTCGACTGATATCGGAATCCCAGAATGTGAAGTAGAGATACATGCTGGCGCCTGTTGCATAGGCGAGGGCAAAACTCCTCACCAGGTACTCAGCCTGCATCTCTTCTGTGAGAGAATAGATTGTGGGCCAGCCAATTTCAGTTATCCACAATGGCTTATTAACACCGTTCATCTTCAGCACCGAGAGAATATTTTCATTCATCGTGTAAATTGGAACCTCTATAAACTGGTCACTTTCGGGAGCGGCAAGGGGAGGGTAAAATGGATATGGATGATACGCCATAACATCAAAGTAATCACCGAGGTCAGGGGCAGCCTCAAAACTTTTTTCTAAAAATGTAACTGCTCCCATAATCGCTTCCTGATGATAGAAAAGCCCGGCATATGAAACAATACATTCCGGACATGCCTTTTTCACAGAAGTGTAGGCCACTTTTAACAGTTCCGCGTAACCCTTCGGGTCACCCACAAGACTGCTCTTCCAGAACCTGTAACCTCCATTTGGTTCATTCCACACCTCCCACATTTTTATCCTTCCGCGGTAATGCTGAACAGTGGTGTACACATAATTTGCAAAATCTTCAAGATCATCGGGAGGATAAAAATCACCCTCATGACCTCCAATCTGACTTCCCTCTTCTGAGGCCCACCTGTTTCCATAAGCAAGTATACCCAGATATCTCAATCCATAAGATCTGGCAAGGTCCACAATCTGATCATACCATGAAAAATCAAAATTGCCCCTTTCTCTTTCAACATCGCTCCAGGTTATTTCCCTTCTCACGATCTGGAGACCCGCCTCTGCCATTTTCCTGAACTGAAAATCAATACTTGACCTTCCAAAACCTGCAATACCGTAATTTGTAACCAGATTCGGATAATAATAGTTTATTTCTGGCAGAGTTTCCGGCGGATAATTTTCACTCTTCCGGGGTCCACAGGAGAATAAGAAAAAGAAGGATAAAAATACGGCTGCTAAACTCAGTCTTCTCACAATGAAATATTACCTCAAATCCTTTAAATGGTCAAATTAAAACATTGTTTTGATTTTTTCACCAAACCCATATAATGAACAAAGGAGGTGATACAATGGTAAATGTTCATGCATCAAATTTTTATGCTGTGAGAAACGCTATTCTTACCCTTTATGGGAAAAAGGACTATGAAAAATTTCTTGAAACCCTGCCAGAAGAACTGAAGGATCTACTCAAAAAAGAGGTGCTCGAGAATGTTAAATATCCTCTCTCTCGTCTCACCAGCCTTCTTAATCTTGCTGAAAATCGTTACGGAAATGGACTTGGAAAATTTATTCAGGAAGTTGGAAGAGAAGAAGCAAAACTAATAATCAAAAGAGAACTTGTGAGAAATCTTAATATTCTTTTCAAAACGCCAATTGATGTACTCAAATATGCCCCGGAAAAAATTGTTCCAGAAATCTTTGAAAATGGAAGAGCAGAATTTGTGAAAGGTGGTAAGAATGAGGGTACCTTCAGGCTTGGCTTACCCTACCTGTATCAGATTCCCGGGCTCAGACTGGTGTTACAACATATGACAATTGGAGGTATATCTTCTCTTCTCGAAATGAAAGGTTGCAAAAATATCAGACTGAAATCTGTAAGACTAGGGGAGTGGGAGGACAAAACACCTTACATTGAACTTACAATTGCGTGGGAAGAAGAAACTTAACTCTTCTGGCAATAGTGGTAAAATAAAGTGTGATCTCCTTTCTTGCAGACAGAAACCTTGGTAAGTTATGCAGACTTCTCCGCAGCATGGGAGTGGATTGTAAATATGTTAACACATCTGTACCTGAAGAGCTTATCCAGATTGCAGAGAAAGAAAAAAGAATTATTCTCACCCGGAGGAGAAACTTTCCCACCGGAACACACGAGTTCTTCGTTGTTGTGGATGACATCCCCTTCAATCAGGCAGTGGAGGTGGTAAAAAAATTCAAGATTGACCCTCTTGAAAATGCTTTTACAAGATGCCTCAACTGCAATGTGGAGCTTAAACAGATATCCCCTGAAGAGGTCAGAGGAAAAGTTCCATCGTACATTTCAAAAAAGCATAAAGAATTCAAAATGTGCCCCTCCTGCGGGAAAATTTACTGGAGAGGCACTCATCAGAAGAATATGCTAAAAATCCTCATGGAGATCAGGAAGTCTGCTTCTGAGTCCTGAAGAGAGCTATAAAAACATCCTTTGCCTCAAGGAAGATAAAAAGTGCAAGGGCAAAGAGTATCAAGGCAGTTATTGCAATCTGCAGTTTGGGAACAACGAAAATGAATTTGTAAGCCTGGTAGAGCAGTGCACCCATTGTTGTTACAAGCATGAGAATGGCAGGTATAACTGTGTACTTGAGAGGTTTTTTCACTCCAAGGAAATATGCACTTACAACAGTAAGAGCCAGAGCAGCAACTAACTGGTTGGAAGCACCAAAGACAGGCCATATTGTTTTCCAGCTGCCCGTAGCACCAAAGTACCAGGCAAAAGCGATGGTTACAATTGTGGCGATCCATCTGTTTGCAATGAAAGGAATTGTGTCTCTGGTAAGCTCCTGAAGCACAAACCTTGCAAGTCTTGTAGCAGTATCCAGCGTTGTTATCACAAAGCCATTGAGCATCAGCATTCCGACATAAATCCCGATTTTACTGTTCAGTCCTGGAATCTCCTTAACAAGCTGTCCGAAACCAACAGCAAAGGCTTTGATGGGTCCCCCACCGGCACTTTTATTCATAAGAAACTGGTAACCCAGGTGTAACTTTCCTGAGGGATCCCACTTAAGGGCGGCAGCACCTATAACAATAACGAGAGTTGCCAGAGTGGCTTCCATTATCATTGCACCATAACCAATAATCTTACCTGAACTCTCCTTCTCCAGCTGCTTTGAGGTTGTACCCCCTGCCACAAGAGAATGAAACCCGGAAATTGCACCACACGCTATGATCACAAAGAGCATGGGCCAGAGAGGACCACCCTTTGAAGTAAAGGAGGTGAAGGCTGGTGCGTTAATTGTGGGATGAGCAAAGATCAATCCAATGTAACCAAGCCCCATTCCGAGGAAAAGAAGCCACATGCTGAGGTAATCCCTCGGCTGGAGGAGTAACCACACAGGAAGAACGGAAGCAAAAAGGGCGTAAATCATGAGTATAACAAACCATATCATTGAAGGGGAAGAAGCAAGAAAACCAAGGGTGGCATTTCTGGGAAGAGAGATGGGGTAAATATCACCAGCATAAAGGAAAATTGCAACCAGAATCAGTGCCGCAACTGTGCCTATCCATATGGGCACTCCCATCCTGTAAACAAGCCAGCCAAAGAAAATGGCAATTAAAATAAGGGCAAAGGTGGGAACAACAATCTGGGGCTGACCTATGAAGGTTTTTGCTGTAACTACGCCAAAAACAGCCACCACAAGAACAAGGGTTATCCAGATAAATATGGCAAATATAACCTTTGCTCTGTGACTTACGGCGGTCTCTGCCACATCTGCAAGGGAACTTCCCTTATTTCTCACGGAAACCATAAGTGCTGTATAATCATGGACGGCTCCCATAAAAACTGCCCCCAGAGCAACCCAGAGGCTGGCTGCAAGCCATCCAAAGTAAAGCACCGCTATAATGGGTCCAACAATGGGTCCCGCACCCGCAATTGAGGAGAAATGGTGACCAAAAAGTATTGGGGTCTTTGCAGGGGAATAGTCAACTCCGTCATTGTACTCCACCGCAGGTGTGGATCTGCTGTCATCAGGCTGAATCAATTTTTTCTCAATTATCTTTCCATAAATGAAATACCCACCCCAGAGCCACGCAAGCATAATGATGGCCCACAAAAGTCCATTCATTTTTTAACCTCCATCTAACAACTGTCGTACTGAAAGGGTCTTTCTCCAAACTCATCAAGGTTTATGACTTTAATCTCTTTCTCCCTGTACTTCTTCTTAAGCTCCGAAACGGTCTTCAAAAGCCTATCCGTAACGACAACTTCAACCTTTTCTTTCCATGAAAGATCATTCAGATAATTGATGGTACCCTGAGTAAGGGGGTTCTCGGCAATTAAAAGGAGTTTATCCACATCATTCGTTTTCATAAATCTGTCAAGTGCCTTGAGATCAACAATACCTATTGCCTGCCTGTAGGCTATAACATAATCAAAATGAACTTTCCCGCCTGATCTGACTTTCAAAAAGAACTTCCCAAACATAACTACTTAAAGTATATACTTTTTGAAACAGTTGACAATTCAATTTGAGGTTGGTACCCAACCTCAATTTTTTTGAAACAGCATCTCCAATACCCAACCCCCTTCATCATCTTTCTAAGTAGCAGAGATGTGGAAAGACCCTCCAACTTGCATGTGATTTTCATCGCCAAAATACATTAAAAAGAATCAAATGAAGGGTCAGGGCTGGAGCTATCGCCTCTCTTCTTTTGAGTATAGATTATCCTGAGCAAAAGATTCAAATTACCTGAGGTCCAGGGTAAAGAGAGGAGTGTGAACTGCGCCAGAGGGTTTCAGTTCACTTTTGAAATGCACAACTTTATCAACACTCAGTTCTTTCCCATTTACAAATTCATTGAACTCCCTGAATCCATCAAGAAGTTCCCGTTTAATAGAAGAGCGTTTTACCCTTGCAATGGTGATGTGGGGGGTAAACTCCTTTTTCTCCCTTGGAATTCCAAGGTATTCGTAAAGAAGCCTGTCAAACTTTTCCACTCTTTCCACAAAACTATCGGGGAAAAGCGCCCCAACCCACACAACCCTTGCCCTTTTAAAATCAGGGAAAGCTCCAACAGATCCAACGGGAACTGAAAACCTGTGAATATCTGAAAAAACCTCAGATATAATTTCTTCAATTTTTACCAGTTCTCTTTCTGTAGAATCTCCAATGAACTTCAGTGTGATATGGAAATTCCCCCTTTTCTCCCACTTTAAATCTGGCTGGATCCTTCTCCATTCCGCAACTTTCTCTATTAACAGCTCCCCCAGTTCACCCTCCACAGGTATTGCAACAAAATTTCTTACAGCGGGTAAAACCTTTCGAGCCATTTTACCACTCCAAAGAGGACCTTTGTCATTGTTGCCTTTCTCACCTGCTCCCGGTTACCCGGGAAAAAGTTTCTCACGACCTCTATTCTCCCTTCTCTGTCTGCAATGGCAGTATATACTGTCCCCACAGGCTTTTCAGGTGTTCCACCTGTGGGTCCAGCGATCCCCGTGATTGATGCTGCAATATCAGCCCTGCTGTGTTCAAGGACACCCAGAACCATCTCTCTCGCCGTTTCCTCACTTACCGCCCCGAACTTTCTGAGAGTTTCCTCCCTTACTCCAAGATGATCCATCTTGGCCTGATTGGAATAAGTCACAAATCCCCTGTCAAAGTACTCTGAACTTCCAGGAATATCGGTTATGCTTTTTGCAACAAGCCCTCCAGTGCACGACTCCGCCACAGCAAAAAATAAACCCCTCCATTTCAACTCTTTACCAAAAACTACAGGAAGAATCTCCCCCTTCCATGAATACACATAGTTACCCACCACTCTTCTCAATTCTTCCTTCAATTCATCTTCTTCAACAGTTGTGAATCTTATTCTCAATTCTATTTCAGGATAATCAGGGAGAAATGTTAATTTCAAATCTGGATAAATTTTCAAAATTGTTTTTTCAAGAAGTTCGTTGAGTCCAGATTCACTTATACCAAAGAGCCTCAGCACAAGAAGATTTTCACTTCTCTTTAAAGGAAGAAGTGACTCAACGAGGGTAAACAGCATCTCTTTAAATTCAACAGGAACCCCGGGTAAAACGATGAGGATTTTCCCATTAACTTCCCCATAAAAACCGCAGGCAGTTCCAGCGGGATTCCTCACAGCTTTCATTCCCTCAGGAATCATTGCCTGCTTTTTGTTTCTCTCAGCTACCGGCAACCCCCTTTTTTTAAACTTCTCAACTATCTCTTCCCAGCAGGTATTATCCAGGATAAGCTTCGTACCCAGAAGATGAGCAACACTTTCCCTCGTAATATCATCATCGGTGGGGCCAAGACCACCAGAAACAACAATATAATCCACATTTGATGAAACTGCCCTTTTAAGAGAAGTCTCTATTGCCTCAGAATTGTCAGGGATAATTTCAGCTCCAACAATTTCTGCATCCCTGTCTTCAATAGCTCTTGCCAGGGTAAGGAGATTACTCTCCTGCTTAACCCCC
>JALSQH010000210.1 GCA_026985515.1 bacterium | reverse complement strand
ATAAGAAAAGAAACAGCAGTAACTGATGATGGTATTACACTTGTGGCAAAAAGATATATGAACAAAAATGGGATCCCTGTTATCCTTCTCCATGGCTTTGCCTCAAACTACTACACCTGGGATATACCGGGGAAGAGTCTGGGAAAATTTCTTGCTGACCACGGCTACGATGTCTGGCTTTTCAATTTGAGGGGACATGGAGAGGGAGAATTTCAAAGCGGCCCATCAAGGGGACCTGGAAACTGGGATTTTGACACCTTTGCAGTGTATGATGTACCTGCAATGATCAGAAAGGTAATGGAAACTACCGGGAAAAGACCCTTCTGGATAGGCCACTCCATGGGTGGTATGCTCATCTATGCCTATCTTGAGGGAGTCTATCCTGTAAAGGAAAATTATGGGTTTACAGTATCATCATCTGAAGAATTATCAATCAAAAGAAACAGGAATCTGAGAGGTGTAGTTGCAGTTGGAAGTCCTGCAGGTCTCTCATATCCAGTCAATCTGGAAAATGGGGGACTTGAATCATTAACCAAGTATAACTACTCAGATTACAACCTCCTTCTGGAAACAATGGTTACAATCCCCTGGAATACACTGAAAAAGTTTCTCTATCCTGTGACTCATAATGAATCTTTAACAGATTCCCTCAACCTTCCACCTGAAATTATCCTGAGTAACTCCACCTTTACCCTTGTTATGAGTATTATGTCACCTATCTTCTCCTCTTTTCTGGGGATGAAAAGACTGCCTGATCTCGGGTATATTCACAAATATATTGAAAAAAATCTGCATATGACCCCGTTCCAGTTTGTCCTTGGAAATATATGGAATGTAAAAAATACAGAACTGAAGGATATTTACTTCATGTACCAGCATGGACTTGATAACATTTCTCCTCAACTGATTCACCAGTTCTACAACTGGCTCAGGTATGGAAACTTTAAGGAGTTGTGTGACGGGTCTCCCTGCAACAATTACGATTATGAAAAACACCTCAAAAGAATTACACTTCCCATCCTCTTTATCGCCGGTGAACTTGACAAGCTGGCAAATAAAGATAATATTAAAGTGAGAGTCTTTAAAAAAATTGGTAGTGGTGACAGAAAATTTGTTGTTTTCAAAGGATTCGGTCATGTTGATCTCTGTATGGGGAAGAGGGTGGAAAGGGTCTTCAATCTTATTTTGAGGTGGTTGAGACTTCATGAATGAATTCAGAGATCCCGAAAAAGAGAAGGAGCTGGAGAAAGTAAAAAAATTAGGTGAGTTCCTGTTAAAGCGGAATATTATCACAAAGGAACAGCTCCAGATAGCAATTTCCTACTGGGAAAAGGAAAACAGATCCTTTGCAGAGGTTCTCTACAATATGAAGCTTGTAGATGAAGAGGAGATGCTTAAGGTTCTCTCCCTTGAAAAAGGCACTGAGTATTTTCCCACAGATTATCTCCTTAAACTCGACATCTCTCCCGAAGTACTTTCATTCATTCCTCCGGAAATGGCGGAAAAATTGGTGGCAATCCCTCTGGACTATAATGTCGAGAGTGACACCCTCCTGGTGGCGGTTGCCTTTGACCAGGATATTGATTGGGTGAAAGAAGAAATAAAAGAAAAAACAGGTGTTTCAAAAGTTGAACTGGTACTGACCTTTGAATTTACAGTTTATCAGCTCATTCAGAGAATCTATCCCCAGCACACAGGGGAGGAAGTGGTGAATCTTGACACTCAGGAAGATGTGTATCTTGGTCCCGAGAGTGATGAAGAGGCCTTTCCAGGAATATACCACACGGGAAGTGTGGATGACCTCCTCTTTTCGGGGGATGAAAGTGAAGTTATTGAAGTGGGATCAGACTCCATTACAGGACTTGACATTGACCAGATGGAGAATGAAAACACTGAAAACGCCACAATTAAAGGGCAGCTCGCTGATCTTCCTCTTCCCGATATGTTACAAATTCTGAGCAACAACAGAAAAACCTGCCGTATCACCCTCTTCAGAGATGGAGAGGTGGGAGAAATTGATATGGAGGAGGGTGAAGTAGTTTATGTCAAATATGGAGATATTGAAGGAGAAATGGCCTTTTATGAACTCTTCGGATGGGAAGATGGCTACTTTGAAATAGAAACAAATGTAAAACCAAGAAAAAGGATCATTGCCCGCACCATTGAGAATCTACTCATGGAAGGTGCCAGAATTCTTGATGAGAAGAGGAGAAAAGAGGGTCACTGATTTTTCTTTTCCTCCTTTAACTTCTTCATTTTTTCCCTTTTCCTGTAAGTATATCCCGGAACAAACTTTTGCTCAGCCCTCGTTAAACTGAGGTTTCCCTTTGGCACATCCTTTGTGATGGTGGAACCTGCCCCAATATAAACATCATCTTCCAGTTTCACAGGAGCCACCAGCTGAGTATCACTTCCAATAAAAACCCTGTCGCCAATAATAGTTTTGTACTTGAAGAACCCATCATAGTTACATGTAATTGTTCCCGCTCCTATGTTGACATCCTCGCCAACCTCCGCATCCCCTATGTATGAAAGATGATTTATTTTGGTTCCTCTGCCTATTTCAGCCTTCTTTGTCTCAACAAAATTACCAATGCTGACCTTCTCAGCCAGCCGTGTACCCGGTCTCAGGTGAGCCATGGGACCAATTTTACACTCATCCCCCACGATCGATTCTTCAATGTAAGAGTTATCTTTAATCACAACTCCATTTCCTATAGTGGAATTTTCAATCCTTACACCCGCCTGTATCCTGCAATTCTCTCCTATTTTCGTTCTCCCGATCAAATATACACCAGAAAAAATTTCAGTATCCTTCCCAATTTCAACCTCAGGCTCAATATAAACAGTTTCCGGAAAATGAATTGTTACCCCATTTTCAAGCCACTTATCAACTATTCTCCTCAGGTAAATTTTTTCCAGTTCCACCAGTTGACTTCTTGTATTAACACCCGAAAACTGAACATGATCCTCAACGAGGAATGGTTTTACAACCCCCCCATCCTTCACTGCAAGAGCCACAATATCTGTGAGATAGTACTCTCCCTGTGCATTCTCCTTTCCAAGCAAATCAAGATATCTATGCAGCAATTCATTTCTCACCAGATAAACTCCAGTATTAACCTCCCTGATTTTCCTCACATCTTCATCGGCATCCTTCTCTTCTACAATTCTTTCAATATTACCTTCTTTATCTCTGACAATCCTTCCATATCCAAATGGATCTTCCAGAACTGTTGTAACAACGACAAGATCTGCTTTCCCTTTAAAACCAGACAACTCTTTCAGAGTAGAGGTATCCATCAGGGGCACATCCCCCGGGACAATCAGCGAATATCCCTCTTCCTCAATAAGGGGAAGCGCCCTTTTTACAGCATCTCCGGTTCCGAGGGGCTCATCCTGAATAACTGTTTCAACATCCTCGTAATTATCTTTAACGAACCTCTCCACAACTTCAAAAGGCGGGATTACGACTATCAATTTATCTGCTTCAGTTTTTCTCACACTCTCAATGACTCTTCCAAGCATTGGTTTTCCCAGGAAGGGATGAAGTACTTTGGGAAGGGATGATTTCATTCTCTTACCCTTCCCTGCAGCGAGAACAATAACCGTATCCATCGTACCCTCCTTTTCAGGGAAATATTACCATAAAGTGCCCGATTTTTCTAATCGTAGAGGGAGTCAATTATATCTCTGAACTTCTCCTCAACCACGTTTCTTTTGACCTTGAGGGTCGGGGTTATTTCTCCTCGCTCAATGGAGAAATCCTCGGGCAGTATGTCAAACTTCTTGATTGTTTCGTAGGAAGCCAGTTTTTCATTTACACTTTTTATGTGCCTCTCCACCATCTCGTAGATGCCAAGTTTCCTGAAGAGTTCCTCTCTATTTCCCTCGTTCACACCCATTTTTTGTTTCAATTCCTCCAGTTCCATATCATCAATTGTAATGAGAGCCACCAGATACTTTCTATTGTTACCCACCACCACAGCCTGACTTATTATAGGCAATTTTTTTATCTCCTCCTCTATGGGGGCTGGTGCAATATTCTTGCCACCGGAAGTTACAATTAGATCCTTCTTCCTCCCTGTGATTACAAGGTATCCATCCTCATCGATCATTCCCAGATCTCCAGTGTGAAACCAGCCATCCTTATCAATCGCCTCTGATGTTGCAGCGGAATTTTTGTAATAACCAATAAAAAGGTTTGGTCCCCGGTAGAGGATTTCACCATCTTCAGCTATTTTCACCTCTCCACCAGGAAAAACTTTATTTACCGTCCCATACCTGACGGAGTCCTCAAGACCATATGTTATTGGGGCACTCACCTCTGTGAGACCATAAATTTCAAGCACAGGAATTCCAATACCATAGAAAAACTCTCCCACATGTCTGCTGAGGGGTGCTCCCCCGCAGAGGATTAACCGGAGATTTCCCCCCAGATTCTCCTTTATTTTCTTGAAAACAATTCTGTTGGCAAGATTCCATCTGATCTTCAGGCCAGGGGGAACTTTCCTCTTATATATCTTTGCTCTGTACATCTCAACGGCCGTTCTCTCTGCCCATCTGAATACTCTCTGAGCAAAAGGGGGAGCTTCATCGACCGCCATGTGAATTCTGGAATAGATCTTCTCCAGAATTCTGGGTACCGCCACAATTATTGAAGGCTTCACCTCACGAAGGTTGTCAGGAAATTTCTCCAGAGATTCGGCAAAATACCCCGGCACACGGTTATAAAGAGCAGCATAATCAGCCATCCTCTGTGCCACATGGGCAAGGGGGAGATATGAGAGACCTGTATCCTCCGGATAAAGAGGTGCAAGTTTTGAGGAAGTTTCCAGTACATAAAGCGTGTTGTAGTGGGTAAGCATAACCCCCTTTGGAGTGCCGGTGGTCCCCGATGTGTAAACCACCGTGTAGAGATCATCGGGAAGAATTGATTTCATGAGATTTTCAACTCTATCCCTGTACTCCTTCCAGTGGGTCCTGCCTCTGGCTATCAGTTTATCCACACTCATCAGGAGTGGAGAGGATTCCCACCTCTCAGGTACAAAAACTTTCTCCAGACTTGTTTCCCTAACAAAGGGCTTCAATTTAAGCCACCTCTCCCTCGTATCCACAAAAAGAAATCTGCTCTCAGTGTGCCTGATTATATAAGCAGCCTGTTCACCGGTGGAGTTCATATAAATCGGTGTCGATATCCCCTTTATCCACTGAAAGGCAAAATCAAAGTAAAACCACTCCGGTCTGTTGTATGAAAAAATGGTTCCAATTTCCCCCTCCTTAAACCCGAGAAATAGAAGCCCTGCCGCTATATACTTAACTGTTTCCAGAAATTCTCTCCATGTTACAGGTTGCCACTTCCCCAACTTTTTATAAAAGAAAACCACCTGATCAGGATACCTCTCAGCATTTGACCTTATTACCTCGGGCAGACTATTATACATATTTCCCTCCCTTTTTCTACATCTTAGAACAAAATTGTGGACTAAGTCAAGAACTTGACATTTAAGTCAATTTTATCCATCAATTTCCCATTTGGTAAAAAAGGTGATATAATGAAATTGGAGGTGTGGGAGAATGCATGTAAAAGGAACAAATTTAAAGGTTATTCAGGAAGTAATAAAGGAAAAGTTTGGTGACAAAGGCTGGCAGAGCTACCTGAGACTTCTCTCAGATGAAACTCGAAAGGTTATGGAAGGTCTGATCTTACCGAGTTCCCTGTATTCAAAGGAGATTTACAAGGAAGCCAACAAGGTGGCAGATTTTCTTTTTGGAGATGGAGAGGGAAGCTTCATAAGGGAACTTGGAAGAAGGTCCTCCTCAATTTCCGTTTTCCAGCTATACAGGGACCTGATCGGGCGAAAACTTGAAACTCCCAGGGATGTTATCAAATATGTTCCCTCGGCAGTGATGCCAAAAATCTTTGCAGGTGGTATCGGGGAGACGGTCCTGGTAACTGAAAACAGGGGGATTTTCAGAGTTGGGGTTCCCTTTGCAAAGGAAGATCATGAAACACTGTGGGTAATTGCCCAGAGGGGAATTGGCTGGGCTCTCCAGTTACTTGAGCAGGCTGGAGCAAAAAAGGCCGAATTTGTGAGGCTCGGTTGGGGAAAATGGGAAAACGGCATCCCTTATGCTGAAATAGAGGTTATCTGGGAGTAAACAGCCGGTAGCATCCAGTAATCATCTTTTCTTTTGCATGATGCAACTTTATACGTGTGACTTCATCCCGGATATGTGGTAAAAATAAGTGTATGATACCAGTAAAAATCGCCGGTTTCAGGGAAAGCAGAAAGGCAATTGCCACACTCCTGGGTTATCTTGAAGAAAAGGGGATAGATTATCCCGTAACTCCAGTTATTCTGAAAAATAAACAGAAACCTGAAACTTATGAGGGAGAAGTTCTCGCCATCTCTTTTCTTTCAATCAGATGGAAAGAAATAAAAACTCTGATTGAAGAGGTGAAAGGGAAAGTATCAATGCTCATTGCAGGGGGACCCCACCCTGCAGGAAGATGGAAAGAACTCCTTGATTCAGGTTTTGACATTGTCGCCACCGGTGAGGGGGAGGAAAGCTTTACAGGAATTATTGAACTTTTGCAGGGGAAAAGAGAAATAGAGGAAGTACCTGGTATATGTTACAAAATCAATGGAAATGTGAAGTGCAACGAGCAGCATCGCCTTACCTCCCTGGATCAATCACCAGGTTTTTCCATCAGACATCGTATCTTCCCTTCAATAGAAGTAACAAGGGGTTGCCCCTACCTCTGTCAGTACTGTCAGACACCGGTTCTCATGGGGAGAAGACCAAGGCACAGATCAATGGAGGATCTTGAAAGAATAGTGAAATTTTATCTTGAGATAGGAAAAAAGGACTTCAGATTCATCACACCCAACGCCTTTGGATACCTTGATTCTTCCCCGAATGACTGGTTACCATTTGTATCAATGGTAAAAATGCTCTACAGAGCCGTGAGGGGGAAGGGAAGACTTTTTATTGGTTCTTTTCCATCAGAGGTAAGACCCGACTATGTAACACCAGAAAAGGTGGAAACAGTTAAAAAGTTCTGTGCCAACGACAACATTGTGGTGGGAGCCCAGAGTGGGAGCAACAGAATTCTTAAAAAAATGAAAAGGGCCCACACCGTTGAAGATGTGATAAGGGCGGTAAAAATAATAGTTGACAATGGCCTGACTGCCAATGTTGACTTTATATTTGGCAATCCCGGGGAGGAAGAAGAGGACATTGAGGCCACTATTGAGCTGATGGAGAAACTCATTGAAATGGGAGCAAAAATCCATGGTCATTACTTCATGCCACTACCCGGTACGCCCTGGGAAAATGAAAAACCGGTTATATGGCCAAAGAAGTATATCAGAAAACTGGGAGAAATGGCAAGAAGAGGTCTCCTCTACGGAAGCTGGACACACCAGATGAAATTTACAGAAATAGTTTAAAGCATCTTCTCAATAAAAGGGGGCAGATAACGATTTTTGAGAAAATCTTCCTTTATGAATCTCAGGCCTTCGGGTAAACTTCTCTTTGGTGTGAGATCAAATTCATCCCCCGTTATGGCGAAAAGCCACAATCCACCTGGATATGAGAGAACAGGTGCAGTGTAAAAAATGGTTTTCCCGAAGACACTTTTTAAAATTCTTGAAAGAGTTGAAATAATATCCTCATGCCACCATGGTGATTCACTCTGAATTGCCACAATTCCCCCTTTGCTCAGGCACCTTTTAAGCTGAGAATAGAACTCACTCGAATAAAGACCTTCAGCAGGCCCAACAGGGTCAGATGTGTCAAGAATTATGACATCATAAGAATTCTCACAATCTTTCACATAGTCAAGTATATCGCTGTTATGGATATTAACCCTTTCCTCATTAAAAGATTCAGCCATTGAGG
>JALSQH010000209.1 GCA_026985515.1 bacterium | reverse complement strand
TGTATGATACTGATGTATATGAGTTTACCGGGCCGCTTGGTTTTTTTGCTTTTTCTGATATCTCTACTGGAGCGAGGTATTATTCTCCAGTCACAAGAGCCGGACATTATTACTTTGAGGTTTCAAAGGAGCAATGAGGTGATGAATGTACAGATGGATTAAAGCCTCCATATTATCCTGGAGGTTTCATGCTTGTTTATTTTGACTGGCAGGAGCCCACCATGTGGGGATTTTTGAAGGTTGATGGAAAAACATTTCCGGCCAGCTGCAAACCATCCATGGATGGAGTAACGGATGAGAAGGTGCTGGAGTAGATTGAGATAAATGGGGTGATTAACTGCGTATTGATAAATTACTGGGGTTTGCTGGATGATATTGAGGGGGCAGGTTTTTTTGTGAGATAGAAGTATAGCTTGCCCGGATTACTTTGAAAATTGACATTGGTTTATTACCACTGCCAGTGAATCAGGAGGAGGTGGAGGATTAAATCAAAATAATTGCAAAATTACTCTCAACTGCTATAATTTTGGTTTGTGAAGGGGTTAATTGAGCTTGCCAGTTATCTTTTTCATCTTTACAGTAAGGGTGCCAGTTTCTTTTCCCGTATTTACCTTCCAGCACCTTTTAATGTTCTTCTTCTCAATCTCTATGCAGAGAAGTTTGGAGTTAATCTTGACGAGGCAGAGTTACCTCTTGAGAGATACCATTCTCTCTATTCCTTTTTCACCAGGCGGTTAAAAGAAGGGGTGAGAACTTTTTCTCCCAATCCTCTGATCATTTCTTCTCCCTGTGATGGTGTGATAAGGGACAGCGGGAGAATTGAGGGGGGAATGCTTCTCCAGGCAAAGAGGCACAGATACACTCTTTCGGAACTAATCGGTGGGGAGAATGCAGAGGAGTTTGAAAATGGGGTTTACATTACCCATTATTTGCGACCTGGAGATTACCACAGATTTCATTATCCTGTGTCTGGCACTGTGAAAAAAATTATTTACTACCCGGGAACCATATTTCCTGTGAATCCTTCTGCCGAGAAAAAGATTCCGGGACTTTACGCTTTGAATGAAAGGGTGGTGGTAATAATTGAGAGTAAATATGGAAAAGTTGCCCTTGCTATTGTGGGCGCCTCTGCTGTGGGTGAAATTCACATAAATCTGCTTCCTTCCCTTGTTACAAACAGACTTTTCGGGAAGAGGAAACTGGAGTTCAGTTTGAATGAAAGGGTTAGAAAGGGCGAGGAACTTGGATTTTTTGGTATGGGATCAACAATTATTTCCATAGCTCAGAATGCGAGAGTTCATAGAGATATAGAGGAGGGAATGTTTGTTAAAACTGGTAGTGCTATTGCTGTTTTCAACAGGTCAGGTGAATAGTTTTAAAGTGATTGAGCACAGGACTTTGAAGAGAGATATTGAGCACATTATTATCACCCCATCGGGAACACCTCTTGCTGGAAGTAAAATATCAGACTTCAGGTTGTTTGCCTGTAGTGATGGGAAACTGATTCCCATTCCCTTTCAGGTGGATGAAAGAAAAAATAACAGATACCTTTTACCTGATGGACCGGAGGGGGAAAGGGGGAATGGAATTTTTGATGATCAGGATGAACTCGTCTTTATGGTGAAGGACACTGGTGACAGATGCAGAATTGATGCAGAGGGAAAGTGGTTGGAGATAGAGGTAATTGATCCCGTTGATGGTGGAAGAGGATGGGTTTATCTAACCTTCAATAAAGATTTGCCTCTCAGTGAGGAGAGGTATGTGTGGTATTATCCGGAAGAGGACTCGGTGGC